>NZ_JAVMIP010000005.1 GCF_031729055.1 Pseudocalidococcus azoricus BACA0444
TACTTTTGAATTTTATTCACCACTACAATGCATCATTACTGATTTAGTACTACCACACTCACTACCATCCCCAAGAATTGCTCGCCCTCGTCTTTTCCATGTCAAATTTAATTGGGTTATCAGGCCTGGAGATAGAGAAAGCCAGCCATTAAAGCCAGTATCTATAATTGCATCCTGGGAAAAATAAAACCATCATGACGACGAATAGACAACTGAATAATTGCTTCAAACTCAGCATTTACAAAGCCACTAATCATGAAATTTTCCGGCTACTTTGTCCAAAACGGCGTACATAGCGAGAACCAATCCGCACCATCCAAATTTGAGCATCAGGGTGACGGGCTTCAAGACGATTGGCAGTAGTGATTTCACTAGAATCTACTTCAAAATCTCCTGTTTCAAGATCAATCGCGACGACTTTTCCCTGATTGTCGAACTCCACTTGAGCACGAATCTGAGTTTCATAGAGTGCATCCCCACGCCGGGCAAACTCTTCTTTGGTATATCGGGGGTGTCTAACAGTCACAGGCTTAACCTTAATTGAGTCATCACCTCTCCATTCTAATTGGAGTCCCCATAATCCAATCGCACTTTATAAAATGTCCTGCCGAAGAAACCGCTATCATGGAGTGTCTGGTAGCTTACAAATCTTTCACCCTCAAACTGAATTATGCCCTTAGCTGCGATCAAACGAAGTTGGGCCAAGCTCCCCCTCATTGCCGAACTCACGACCAAGCTCCAACAGCAACAATCCCTGCATCTGACTGGCATCCCCCGACTGGTCAAGGGCCTGGTTGCCTCGACTTTAGCGCAATCACAGCCGCTCCTGGTCATCACTGCCACCTTAGAAGAAGCCGGACGTTGGGCCGCGCAGTTGGAAATGATGGGTTGGGGGTCAGTGTTGTTCTATCCCACCTCCGAAGCCTCACCCTACGATCCCTTTGACATGGAAGCCGAGATGGCCTGGGGCCAGTTACAGGTTTTAGCGGAATTGGGTCGGGAAAACTCGAATTTAGCCATTGTCACCACCGAGCGCGCCCTCCAGCCCCATTTACCACCCCCGGATTTATTTCAAGACTATTGTTTACGGCTTGAGGTCGGTCAGGAAAGCAATCTCAAAGCACTGAGTCAAACCCTGGCCAATTTGGGTTATGAGCGAGTTCCCTTGGTTGAATCGGAAGGGCAATGGAGTCAGCGGGGCGACATTCTCGATATTTTTCCCGTCTCGGCGGAGTTACCGGTGCGTTTGGAGTGGTTTGGAGAACAATTAGAAAAACTGCGGGAATTTGATCCGGCCAATCAACGCTCACTTGATGCCATCCCCAAACTTGTTCTCACCCCTACCAGTTTTAGTCCCCTGATTGACCAGGCCCTGAGTCAGTCGCAAAAATCACAGATTCAAGCCCTTCTTACCCCCCCAGAACAAGAACAATGGCAAGCGGGAACACCCCCCGAAGGAATGCGGCGATTTTTAGGATTAGCGTTTGACCAGCCCGCCAGTTTAATTGATTATCTAGCTCCGAATACATTGGTGGTTTTAGATGAGCCGGAACAGTGCCGTCAACATAGTCATCACTGGTATGAACAAATTGAAAGCCATTGGCAAGAGGTGAATCAACGGTCGTTAATGCCCGCGACCCATCAAACCTTTGTAGACTGTTTAACTCAAATTGATCCCTATCAACAACTCAAGCTGAATGAACTCGCGGAAGTGAATCAGGGGTTAAATTTATCCAGTCGCCCAGTACCAGCCATCCCCCATCAATTTGGCAAACTTGCTGAAACCATCCGCCAAGAACGGGAGAAAAAGTTTACGGTTTGGCTCATTTCGGCCCAACCCAGTCGCTCAGTGGCATTGCTTCAAGAACACGATTGCCCGGCCCAATTTGTCCCTAACCCCAAAGATTTCCCGGCCATTGATAAGCTCCAGGCCCAGCGAGTTCCAATCGCATTGAAATATTCGGGACTAGCCGAGTTAGAAGGGTTTATCTTACCGACTCTGCGCACCGTTGTTGTCACCGACCGGGAATTTTTTGGGCAGCATAGTCTGGCCAATATGGGCTATGTCCGTAAACGCCGCCGGGCCGCCTCGAAACAAGTGGATGTCAACAAACTCCAGCCCGGCGATTATGTCGTTCATCGGCAGCACGGGATTGGGCGATTTCTCAAACTCGAACCCCTGTCAATCAGCCATGAAACCCGCGAATACTTAGTCATTCAATATGCCGATGGAGTCCTACGGATTGCCGCTGATCAATTTAATACCCTCTCCCGCTTACGCACTGGACAAGACACCCCACCCCAGTTAAATAAACTCAGTGGACAGGCCTGGGAAAAGACAAAGCAAAAAGTTAGAAAAGCAATCAAAAAAGTTGCGGTTGACCTGCTCCAACTCTATGCCCAACGGGCCCAACAACAAGGGTTTCGCTATCCCCCAGATCAGCCTTGGCAAGTGGAAATGGAGGATTCATTCCCCTATCAGCCGACACCGGATCAACTCAAAGCCACGCAAGACGTGAAGCAGGATATGGAATCGGATCGGCCCATGGATCGCTTGGTCTGTGGCGATGTCGGTTTTGGTAAAACTGAGGTGGCGATTCGGGCGATTTTCAAAGCCATTACAGCCGGGAAACAAGTTGCGGTTTTGGCTCCCACGACAATCCTGACTCAACAGCATTACCACACCTTGAAAGAACGCTTTGCTCCCTATCCAATTCATGTTGGCTTACTCAATCGGTTTCGCACCGGGGAAGAACGGAAAAATATCCTCCAACGCTTGGCCACTGGGGAATTAGATGTAGTCGTGGGCACCCATCAACTGCTCGGCAAAGGCGTAAATTTCCGCGACTTGGGCCTGCTCGTCATTGATGAAGAACAACGATTTGGCGTGAATCAAAAGGAAAAAATTAAATCCCTCAAAACCCAGGTGGATGTTTTAACCCTCAGTGCGACACCGATTCCCCGAACCTTGTATATGGCCTTGTCCGGTGTCCGAGAAATGAGTGTAATTACTACGCCGCCGCCATCCAGACGACCGATTCAAACCCATTTATCCCCCTATGACTTGGAAGCGATCCGTTCAGCCATCAGACAGGAGTTGGATCGGGGCGGGCAGGTGTTTTATGTGGTGCCGCGGGTGGCCGGGATTGAGGAGGTGGCTGGGAGATTGCAACTGATGGTTCCTGGCGCGCGGATATTGGTGGCCCATGGGCAAATGCAGGAAGGGGAACTGGAATCCACGATGTTGGGATTTTCTAATGCTGAGGCGGAAATTCTCGTCTGTACGACCATTATTGAATCCGGTTTAGATATCCCCCGTGTCAATACCATTCTGGTGGAAGATGCCCAAAAATTTGGCCTGGCCCAACTCTATCAACTCCGGGGGCGGGTGGGGCGGGCCGGAATTCAAGCTCATGCCTGGTTATTTTATCCGCGCCAAGAATCTCTCACCGATGAAGCACGGGCGAGATTGCGGGCGATTCAGGAATTTACCCAACTCGGTTCTGGCTATCAACTGGCGATGCGGGATATGGAAATTCGCGGTGTCGGGAATCTCTTGGGAGCCGAACAACACGGACAAATGGATGCAATTGGCTTTGATTTGTATGTGGAGATGTTGGAAGAAGCCATTGCCGAAATTCGGGGTCAGGAGATTCCCACGGTGGAAGATACCCAAATTGATCTGAGTGTCACGGCCTTTATCCCTGCTGACTATATTCCCGACATGGAACAAAAGATGAGTACCTATCGCGCTATTTCTGCCTCCCAAGATGGCCTGGCGTTGAAACAGGTATTACTCGATTTAACGGATCGCTATGGTGTACCGCCGGCCCCGGTGATGCAACTGATTCGTGTCGTTGAACTCAAACAAGTGGCCAAAAAACTTGGCTTTTCTCGCATCCGGCCCGAATCTAAACAACACGTGATTCTCGAAACCCCGATGGCAGAACCGGCCTGGACTGTGTTAGCGAGCAATTTACCCACCCACCTACAAACCCGATTTGTCTATAGTCCAGGAAAAGTCACCGTGCGGGGCCTGGGGATGCAAACGGCGGATAAACAGCTAGAAAGTCTAATTGATTGGTTAGGTAAACTACAGATCAATGTCGTCAAAGCTGGGCAACAGGGTAATTGACCGCTTGAGAAATCTAAATCGCTCTTTCAGGATTCACGCAAAGTACCTTTATCGCCATTCTAAGCAAGAGTAGGATACTGGGAATATATAGTAATTAAAAATAAGACTTATAGATTACGAGTAGAGTAGTCTCGAATAATGTCATCTATCTTTGTATTCGGTGGTGCGTACTGCCTCCGTTTTTTTAACGCAGCAAAATCGTACTCTATCTTGTTATAGACCAACGGTCGTGCGAAGCAGTCTGGAGAATATTTAGTTAGGAACCGTGAGCTTCGGTAACACCCATGTGGATAGCTACGTCTCTACGAACGTTGCTCTACAAAACAGTCAGCATCAACACTTCCCTTAATGAGCATGGGGGCTAGAAGTTCATCGTTACATCGGCTCATCAGCAGATTATCCCGTGTCTCTCGTTTCCCTGGCCGATTGCCAAAGAGCTTGACCCCTCGTTTTGCCCAACCCCACGGCTGATAGACGCGAGTGTCAAATCCACATTCATCGATGTAAACCAGGTGAGAAGACCCATGTCTCTTCACAATCCCTTGCAACTGCTTCAGGTAGGCTTGACGCTCATGCGTATCTCGTTCTTGATATTTGTGCTGTTTTTTTTCGAGTAATCTGCATGGCTTTCAGGGCAGACCAAATCGCATTAATGTTCACCCCAAAATGAGCCGCTCTATCACTGAGACAGGCATTAGGATAGTCGTGGACGTGGCGTTCTAGGGCAGACCAATCCAGCTTCCGTTGGCGGCGTTTAACGACGGTCGGGCGCAAGTCCTCACGATTTAACCAGTTATAAACTGTTGCCGGGCACACTTGAAAAAAGCGAGCAGCTTCCGCCTTACTGCCTCCCTCCCTCACAAACGTCACAACACGGGTGCGCAAATCCATACTGTAAGGCATTCGCTTTCCTGTCTCTATTTCTTAATTGTAAATACTATATTGGCAAAATCTGGGGGTGAAAGAGTTTGATACCCCTCTGCCGCAAGTGGATGATGTGCTTTATTTTCCGGGGAAGGGAAGCTATATCTGCCATACATCCCCAGTGACCGAGAGCGGCATAATTCCCTGGATTGACGCGGAGCCGGAAGTCTGGCAACCGTTGGCAGGGGATATTCGTTGGGGGTTTCTCTATCGATTCAGTAGCAATACGTCTGATGGGCTGCCCAATCCTACGGCTGGTTATTTTCGGTTTAGTGCGGCTTCCGGCTCAACTCTAACCATTCGGATTCACGCCGAAGATTACGAAGGAAATGATCTGAGAAAACTGCTGGACACCCTGTATTACAAGGCGATTATCTATATTTCCCGTCCCAATCCCAACGATCCTGCTTATCGGATATTCAAGCTCAGTAATAATGGCATCCCTGGCGGTAGCGCGGATTTAACAAGCTATGACCGGGCCTGGACGTTTGCTCAAGTTTTGGGCAGTCAAGGGACGCTTGAGGATAACGAGGTTCTCCGGGTGATGATTTTCCCGGCGGGTGACAAGGGAGATACTGGGCTTAACGGTGATAATGGGGCTGATGGGGTTGATGGGCAGGACGGCAATGATGGGTTTGACGGCATCACAATCCCCATGCGGTTTTCGACAGCAACGGAGGCGGGGGCAGCGGGGGGGCGAGTCCGGCGGAATAATGCCAGTTTTGCCTCAACGACTACGCTTTATTTCAGTAACGAAGACCTGAACACGGTTAACACTACGCCTCTTTTAAGCCTGATCAATTCCGGTTCAGTGGTGCATTTGCGGAAGCTGGACAATACGGCCTATGCGTTTTACAAGGCTTTGGGGTCGGTGGTGGCTGAGTCTGGGTATCTCAGTCTGCCCGTGGAGTATTTGGCTCATCTCGGGAGCTTTGCAGATGAGACGGATTTAAGTGTCGGGCTGATGTTGCGGGGGCCGGCCGGTGAGTCCAATGCTGATGTTTGGCTCCTAGAACCCTGTCGGGCGGCAACCACAGAATCCATTACACTGTCTGGACTGCAAACCGTTGACGGGGTTTCCTTGGCGGGTGGTGATCGGGTGCTAGTTAAAGACCAGGGCAGTGCTACCGCTAACGGAATTTACCTAGCAGCTTCTGGTTCTTGGGAACGGGCTACGGATTTGGATGATGCCGCTAAGTTTAGACAGGGCCTGGGCGTAGCTATCTTGGCCGGCACTGATCAGGAAAATACGATTTGGCTCCTCAAAAGTGCCGTCTCAACCCTTGGCGCAGACCCAGTGAATTGGGAACAGGTGCAAGGCTCCGGGGAGTCCGGTGGAGGCGGTACTCTAGGTAGCTATCAGGTATTAACGGGCAATAACACAGTTCCAGCGGTCAACAACACCTACCTGATCCTCCCTGGAAATTCCGTAACAGAGATTATTAGGCTGCCTGCCAACGAGGATTGCGAGGTGGGCGATTGGCTAGAGTTTATGTCAGATGCTACTCAGCAGGTAGTTCTGAAGGCAAACGTGGATCAGGCGATTATCGTGAGCCAGTCCGCGAACTATACCCTGAACGATATTCCGGCCAGTAATTTCAGGCTCTATGCCTCTAACGGAGGAAACACTTACGAAGGTGTGGGTTGCCGTTTGGTCTATCTCGGGACGGACGAAAACGAGCAGCTAAAGGAGTTTGATATTAATGGCGATCCCGTGCTGGACGAGTACGACAATCAACTTTACTACACCCCTGTTGGTGGCACTGGGGTCTGGAAGCTGTTTTATTCGACCAGCTACCTGAGCAGTTGATAAGTTTCACTTATATGTGATCATTTAATTCTGGATCAAATCTGTCAGAGAGAATGATCCAAAAATCATGATTTCTTGATCCAGAATTTGGTGACTCGTTACAGTGCTCAACGCCTTACGGCATCTAAGGTAGAGGCAACCCTAGTGATTGTTAACGTAAACAATTCACTTAAGTGCTCAACGCCTTACGGCATCTAAGGTAGAGGCAATGGCCTCTGGGGTGATTCAGTTTGCGACTGATGCGTGCTCAACGCCTTACGGCATCTAAGGTAGAGGAACCAACGGTTCAGTTTGGACTTTGTCCCACGCTTTATGTGCTCAACGCCTTACGGCATCTAAGGTAGAGGAACGGCCTCTCACTAGGGGCCTTTCTTTATGGAGAAAAGTGCTCAACGCCTTACGGCATCTAAGGTAGAGGAACTGATCACTTTGACCACGGCCCCTTGATTGGAGATGTGCTCAACGCCTTACGGCATCTAAGGTAGAGGAACGAGTTCGGAAAACTCGAGGCTTTCGGCAAGAAAGCGTGCTCAACGCCTTACGGCATCTAAGGTAGAGGAACGCTACCAAGTGCGGAAGTAACTGCCGCTAAGGGATGTGCTCAACGCCTTACGGCATCTAAGGTAGAGGAACCGTTCCGCAACATGCTCGCGCTGCCGTTCCTGCTCGTGTGCTCAACGCCTTACGGCATCTAAGGTAGAGGAACACGGTAAAGTCGAATGTCCGAGAAAAGAACGACAAGTGCTCAACGCCTTACGGCATCTAAGGTAGAGGAACACCAAACTTAAAGCAACCTGTTTCGGTGAAGCGGCAGTGCTCAACGCCTTACGGCATCTAAGGTAGAGGAACTGGATAAATCAGTGGTCATCTCGGCCAATACCTCTAGGGGTGCTCAACGCCTTACGGCATCTAAGGTAGAGGAACTGAAATCAGACGAATTGACTGATGAAAATGTTGAAGTGCTCAACGCCTTACGGCATCTAAGGTAGAGGAACTTCCACAATTACCCGCCGTAACCAGGCCCCCTTTTGTGGGTGCTCAACGCCTTACGGCATCTAAGGTAGAGGAACGTTATCAGTGGGTAATTTGAAAGACTTACAGATTGTGCTCAACGCCTTACGGCATCTAAGGTAGAGGAACTTAGCTTGGTCAATTCAGCGATTTTAAGACTTTCAAGTGCTCAACGCCTTACGGCATCTAAGGTAGAGGAACTTAGAAAGTAAGCATTATCCCCAAAGTGCTTAAGGCGTGCTCAACGCCTTACGGCATCTAAGGTAGAGGAACCGCCATACGGGATGACGTAGCTCTCAGTTTCTTGGGGTGCTCAACGCCTTACGGCATCTAAGGTAGAGGAACTAGCGTCTAGAGCTAACTCAGCACTAGCAGTAAGTTGTGCTCAACGCCTTACGGCATCTAAGGTAGAGGAACACCAAACTTAAAGCAACCTGTTTCGGTAAATCTGCAGTGCTCAACGCCTTACGGCATCTAAGGTAGAGGAACCGCCTAACGGCCGCTTTATCCTTCCCCTTACGCGTGTGCTCAACGCCTTACGGCATCTAAGGTAGAGGAACCTGTAAGCTATATTTAATTCACTTAATACAGCTTTCGTGCTCAACGCCTTACGGCATCTAAGGTAGAGGAACCCTGGTAGTTGGATATTTTGTAACCGTTCATTATTTCGTGCTCAACGCCTTACGGCATCTAAGGTAGAGGAACAAGGTTATACTTTCGGCACTGCAATAATTAACGGTGTGCTCAACGCCTTACGGCATCTAAGGTAGAGGAACGCTACAATCCGCTCTGGCATAACCTTTGTCTTAATGTGCTCAACGCCTTACGGCATCTAAGGTAGAGGAACTGTAAGATATATTTAATTCACCTAATACAGCCTTCGTGCTCAACGCCTTACGGCATCTAAGGTAGAGGAACAAACCATTCGTTGTAATCTTGCAAATCGTTTAATAGTGCTCAACGCCTTACGGCATCTAAGGTAGAGGAACTTAGACGGTGCTAGTGCAGCACCCAAATCGCAGAAGGTGCTCAACGCCTTACGGCATCTAAGGTAGAGGAACAATAGTTGTAATTTTGTCGTAGAGCAAAGTCAAAGTGGTGCTCAACGCCTTACGGCATCTAAGGTAGAGGAACAGCTCCTAGTTGTCATGGTTCAGACACGAGAATAAGGTGCTCAACGCCTTACGGCATCTAAGGTAGAGGAACCACTGGCTGGCTGTTCTTCATACTGTCATGAATAAGTGCTCAACGCCTTACGGCATCTAAGGTAGAGGAACTTTATTTTTTTTGACAACCTTGCAACTTGTCACTATGTGCTCAACGCCTTACGGCATCTAAGGTAGAGGAACGAAATTGGACAAAGTAGGGGTTACTTGAACTGTTGTGCTCAACGCCTTACGGCATCTAAGGTAGAGGAACTATAGGGGCTGGTCGTCCCTCTCCCTGGCAGCATCGTGCTCAACGCCTTACGGCATCTAAGGTAGAGGAACCCAGTAGACGTTCAAATCAATCTCGCATTCATCTTGTGCTCAACGCCTTACGGCATCTAAGGTAGAGGAACGGAATCGCCGGTTGCCGGTGGTGTCAGCGAGAAATTGTGCTCAACGCCTTACGGCATCTAAGGTAGAGGAACTAAAAAAATAGGGCTAACCATTTTTTAGGCCAGCCGTGCTCAACGCCTTACGGCATCTAAGGTAGAGGAACCCTCAAACTCTCTCCCCTTGCCATCTACCGGATAAAGTGCTCAACGCCTTACGGCATCTAAGGTAGAGGAACCTTGATCAGGCCAAGACGATTGGCCGTGCCGTTTAGGTGCTCAACGCCTTACGGCATCTAAGGTAGAGGAACGTTAATACGGTCTCTAATACTTTAGCTAGTAGCAGACGTGCTCAACGCCTTACGGCATCTAAGGTAGAGGAACCACGAAAGACGTGTGTACTCTTAAGCAGCAAAGTAAGTGCTCAACGCCTTACGGCATCTAAGGTAGAGGAACTTAATAATCGCTGTATGCCTTACCGTGCAAGACATCGTGCTCAACGCCTTACGGCATCTAAGGTAGAGGAACCTGTGTCAAGACCTAATCAAAGGCATTGGGGAGTTGTGCTCAACGCCTTACGGCATCTAAGGTAGAGGAACGAAATTTAAGAAATACTTAGGGTCTCCAATCTTTTGTGCTCAACGCCTTACGGCATCTAAGGTAGAGGAACTTAACAAGAGTTACGGCTTTCTATCTGCTAACGAATGTGCTCAACGCCTTACGGCATCTAAGGTAGAGGAACTGATGTGAGCATTTCCAGATGATGCAGCCCCATAAAGTGCTCAACGCCTTACGGCATCTAAGGTAGAGGAACCTGGCTTTCCAAAAGTTCCGCAAAGGCCGGGATGAGGTGCTCAACGCCTTACGGCATCTAAGGTAGAGGAACCAGACACATCACAGGGTTTACCGTCTAATTCCAGTTGTGCTCAACGCCTTACGGCATCTAAGGTAGAGGAACGAGAAAGTTACTATCGCTGGGATTATTTCAGTTGGGTGCTCAACGCCTTACGGCATCTAAGGTAGAGGAACACAGCTTAGTAATTTTGCTCTGGACATAAGAGCGAGTGTGCTCAACGCCTTACGGCATCTAAGGTAGAGGAACTGATGTGAGCATTTCCAGATGATGCAGCCCCATAAAGTGCTCAACGCCTTACGGCATCTAAGGTAGAGGAACCTGGCTTTCCAAAAGTTCCGCAAAGGCCGGGATGAGGTGCTCAACGCCTTACGGCATCTAAGGTAGAGGAACCAGACACATCACAGGGTTTACCGTCTAATTCCAGTTGTGCTCAACGCCTTACGGCATCTAAGGTAGAGGAACCTGGCTTTCCAAAAGTTCCGCAAAGGCCGGGATGAGGTGCTCAACGCCTTACGGCATCTAAGGTAGAGGAACCAGACACATCACAGGGTTTACCGTCTAATTCCAGTTGTGCTCAACGCCTTACGGCATCTAAGGTAGAGGAACGAGAAAGTTACTATCGCTGGGATTATTTCAGTTGGGTGCTCAACGCCTTACGGCATCTAAGGTAGAGGAACAATAGCTACAACTTCTCTGGCGGGTGAATACTGCGTGCTCAACGCCTTACGGCATCTAAGGTAGAGGAACGGACGAGTATCCGTAATCTGTTCCCTAGTTTGCGGGTGCTCAACGCCTTACGGCATCTAAGGTAGAGGAACCAAACTGAGTTTTGTAGTCATCCCACCCTTTCTTAGTGTGCTCAACGCCTTACGGCATCTAAGGTAGAGGAACGGCGTTTAGGGCGGTGATAGCAATCTTTAGCAGACTGTGCTCAACGCCTTACGGCATCTAAGGTAGAGGAACTACAGAATTGACTTTGGAGCAAATTGCCAATCGGATGTGCTCAACGCCTTACGGCATCTAAGGTAGAGGAACTTTTTGTTCCAGGGTAATTAAGCGCAACCGTTTCTGTGCTCAACGCCTTACGGCATCTAAGGTAGAGGAACAGTGAAATGAAGTGAAACCAAGTGAAATGAGATGAAAGTGCTCAACGCCTTACGGCATCTAAGGTAGAGGAACTTCGGCCACGGACTACACGCCGCCGGGATTGCTCGTGCTCAACGCCTTACGGCATCTAAGGTAGAGGAACACAATTAACAGATATTTGTTTGACGTACTTAGAAAGTGCTCAACGCCTTACGGCATCTAAGGTAGAGGAACAGCTCCGAATTAATCCACCGATTACTAACAGATAAAGTGCTCAACGCCTTACGGCATCTAAGGTAGAGGAACCTTTCTAGCTTCTGATTTAGTAGCGCAATTAACTTGAGTGCTCAACGCCTTACGGCATCTAAGGTAGAGGAACGCCTGATTTTTTTCCCCCTCCAGAAGGGAGGCTCCTGTGCTCAACGCCTTACGGCATCTAAGGTAGAGGAACTGGAACAGAGAATTGATGGTCGCCCTGACCACCGTGTGCTCAACGCCTTACGGCATCTAAGGTAGAGGAACTAAGTAAGATTATTAAAAAGATTACTGAATACAAAGAGTGCTCAACGCCTTACGGCATCTAAGGTAGAGGAACTTGAACCAAATGGGGCGGAACGCGTGGCTGAACTGAAGTGCTCAACGCCTTACGGCATCTAAGGTAGAGGAACAAAAGATTAGTCAATCGGTCAAATCTGAGATTGACGTGCTCAACGCCTTACGGCATCTAAGGTAGAGGAACCGGCCAGGCCTGGGCCGCTATCGTTTTTACTGATGTGCTCAACGCCTTACGGCATCTAAGGTAGAGGAACCCCTCGTCGGCTGCATTCCGCTTTAGCCCCCTCGCGGTGCTCAACGCCTTACGGCATCTAAGGTAGAGGAACTACCGCGCCCTAGTGAATAGTTTTTCCAAAACTCCTGTGCTCAACGCCTTACGGCATCTAAGGTAGAGGAACTACTTAGTTAAGAGATAGTGGATTAGCAAGTGAAGTGCTCAACGCCTTACGGCATCTAAGGTAGAGGAACTAATACGATTAACAATTACTATTACAATACTGTCGTGCTCAACGCCTTACGGCATCTAAGGTAGAGGAACGTGGATTCAGTAAGTAAATCATTCCGAATTAGAAGTGTGCTCAACGCCTTACGGCATCTAAGGTAGAGGAACCATAGTGATAAACCTCATATTGACCATCATAGTAGTGTGCTCAACGCCTTACGGCATCTAAGGTAGAGGAACTTGCCTTTTCCGTTGATTTGAACGTTTTGAAATTCGTGCTCAACGCCTTACGGCATCTAAGGTAGAGGAACGCAATAGTCGCACCCGCTACACCACCACAGACTAAAGTGCTCAACGCCTTACGGCATCTAAGGTAGAGGAACTTTAGATGCCCTGGATAAAGCCCTTGCCGCCTACGAGGTGCTCAACGCCTTACGGCATCTAAGGTAGAGGAACAAGGGTAAGGAAAAGTTGACGTTGGCCTGGGAAGTGTGCTCAACGCCTTACGGCATCTAAGGTAGAGGAACAATCGCTCCTCTGCCGTTAACTGCTCCGGGAACAAGTGCTCAACGCCTTACGGCATCTAAGGTAGAGGAACGAATAGGATTTACAAGAGTCTTTCTAGCCTTTTCAAGTGCTCAACGCCTTACGGCATCTAAGGTAGAGGAACTAAAAGAAGTGAGGCCCCAAGGGGGGCCGGTTAACGTGCTCAACGCCTTACGGCATCTAAGGTAGAGGAACGAGCATATTTCAGGTAATTGATTTAGCCTACCTTTTAAGTGCTCAACGCCTTACGGCATCTAAGGTAGAGGAACTGCCCTTTGACCAATTAGCTCTTGGATCTTGCGAAGTGCTCAACGCCTTACGGCATCTAAGGTAGAGGAACTTGGTTTTCAAAATTACCTATAAAATCTATTGCCAATAGTGCTCAACGCCTTACGGCATCTAAGGTAGAGGAACGAACGATCACGTAAAACAACCACAGTCTAAGCGTGTGGTGCTCAACGCCTTACGGCATCTAAGGTAGAGGAACAAGCTCTAAGCTGTCCCAAGTTACCAGGATTCGATGTGCTCAACGCCTTACGGCATCTAAGGTAGAGGAACCGGCATCGAGGCACGGGGCAAATAGGCTGGGGCGAGTGCTCAACGCCTTACGGCATCTAAGGTAGAGGAACATTCGCTCGAACCCTGCACCTGCTCCCAGTTAACGGGTGCTCAACGCCTTACGGCATCTAAGGTAGAGGAACGTGTCACCAGTTCAAGTCTGGTTCCTGGCATTGTTTTTGTGCTCAACGCCTTACGGCATCTAAGGTAGAGGAACTTACCAATCGGGTAAATGTCGGCCGCCCCGCCGTTGTGCTCAACGCCTTACGGCATCTAAGGTAGAGGAACTTGTGTGCAACTTGCCGACAGTATCGCCTCTGCTGTGCTCAACGCCTTACGGCATCTAAGGTAGAGGAACTAATTCAAAGACTGAATTTGGAACCGATTCCACACGTGCTCAACGCCTTACGGCATCTAAGGTAGAGGAACGCTAAACAGTGAGGTCTGGTTAACCCTGCGATCCAGTGCTCAACGCCTTACGGCATCTAAGGTAGAGGAACCAGGACTCCCCCCCCAGGGAAGTTGTAGCTATTTAGTGCTCAACGCCTTACGGCATCTAAGGTAGAGGAACGGTATTGCAACCACAACTTCCGAATTTTGCTCACAAGTGCTCAACGCCTTACGGCATCTAAGGTAGAGGAACTGCCCAGGCCAAGATTACCCTCAATCAGTTAATAGTGCTCAACGCCTTACGGCATCTAAGGTAGAGGAACTAATTTCTAATCTCGCCGCAACACGCTGAAAACTGTGCTCAACGCCTTACGGCATCTAAGGTAGAGGAACCCCTGTAACTGTCCCCGAAATTCGTGAAGTTGATCGGTGCTCAACGCCTTACGGCATCTAAGGTAGAGGAACTCCTTCCCCTTACGCGTAAATTTTGGGTCTGCCAGAAGTGCTCAACGCCTTACGGCATCTAAGGTAGAGGAACCGCTTGCCCTTTCCTACGTTGTCGCCACGACAGAGCGGTGCTCAACGCCTTACGGCATCTAAGGTAGAGGAACTGAACACCCTGATCAAGCTACTTATGCTCGGCTAGTGCTCAACGCCTTACGGCATCTAAGGTAGAGGAACGAGTTTAGCGTGATGCCACAGGATGAACCATAAGGGGTGCTCAACGCCTTACGGCATCTAAGGTAGAGGAACACAGCGTCAGACCAACACTGATAAAAAATTCGGAGTGCTCAACGCCTTACGGCATCTAAGGTAGAGGAACTCAATAACCTCAGCAAACTTGTAAATTCTGTCTTGTGCTCAACGCCTTACGGCATCTAAGGTAGAGGAACTAGTTGATAAAGTGTACAACTTGTCGTTTTGGGTGTAACGTGCTCAACGCCTTACGGCATCTAAGGTAGAGGAACATCGTGGACGAGTGCGTCTTGCCCTGTTCTGAGTGGAGTGCTCAACGCCTTACGGCATCTAAGGTAGAGGAACCGCCCCCGCTGAAAGGCTTACCAGGCCAGGCCTAGGTTGAGGTCTTTCAAGGATCGGTAAAAACAGGTGGTGCTCAACGTCTTACAGCATCTAATTAACTATAATTGTAGCACGAAATGCTTGCTGTATCAGAGCTGTAGGTCATGCAAGTATCGTAGAAACTAACAACAACTTCAAAAATCAGTGTTGAGGGGCCATTGAGCCAAATCAGGGATTGATCAATGACAAACACGTTCGGATACTTGCATTGGCTAAAAGATTTGGTGAGCATCGCTAGACTCAATCCAGGCCCCAGGCCGATTACAACCACACAAGCGTTCCCGACAACGTTCACACAGGCCAACTAACAAAAGAGCATCTTCGGGTTCGAGAATCTTTTCGAGTTCCCAACGGAGTTTTTCGCAGTTGCGTTGAGTCAATAGACACCGAAAAATCGAGAACTGCAAGCTTTCACCGTAACCCTTGAGAAGTTTATAGGCTTTGCGCCAACGTTTTGGGTCGCGAATGTCATAGCAGATGAGATACCAGTTTTGTTTTTCTGCCATGTCAGCGCACCACCAACTTAGCGAATAATCCTGGCTCACCCATCCATTCCTTTTCCAATAGGCGTACCTCTAATTCCAATAACCGGCGATAGGTGAGGGAGTAATTGGTGACCGGATGCTTCCATTTTTCTTGCTTGCGGCGTTCATAGGCATCAATTAATTTCCGCCGGCCACTCTCACTCAGCCAAACTTGGGAACCTCGGCATTCAAAATCCGTACTAATTTCCCATTGATTACGATTAATTGAGGCGACCACAACCATATCCACTAGGGGCACACGGAAAATCTCCATTAAATCTAAGGCTAAGGGGGCGGCTTGAGAGCGGGGCTGATGGTAAAACCCAAGGGCAGGCTCCAGGCCAACGGTGAGAATCCCATTCATCACGTCTTTGAGCAGCAGGGCATAGCCAAAACTGAGGAGGGCATTAAATGGATCTTTGGGGGGGCGACGATTACGGCCGGAAAATTTGAGTTCTTCCGGAATCCGCTCAGTTAATAGGGCGGGTAAAGCGGAAAAATAGAGGGCGGCCAGATTTCCCTCCAGGCCCAGGAGCGATTCCAGAGAGTTGACTTGCTCGATCTGTTTGAGGACGGCCTGCATTTGTTCAATGATTGGGGTGACGGTGGTGAGAATATCAGACTTTCCCCGCTGACCCCGCATGAGAAACTTGCGTTGGCTTTGGCCCCGACAGGTGACGAGTAATTTGGCTAAATGTAGGCAGACTTGGGCATCGGATAGGGCTTGATATTGACGAATCCGGCGTTGAATACTGCCTTGGCGGGGATCAAAACTGCCGATGTAGCGACCGCCCCCGGTAATAAAATGCACCCCAATATCTCGACTGACACAAAAATGCAGGGCCTGGGTCGAAATTTGGGAAAAGCTGTGGAGAACGACTTGACTCACCCGCTGGGCAGGTAATTTTTCCTCGGGCTGGTCTCGATGGTTGATCTTGATTTGCTCACCGGATTTACCCACTTTCGAGCCAGGGGTGAGGACATGAATAATCTCCCGGTCATCATCGCGGGGAAAAAGGCGAAATGTGGCTCGCTCGGGGTCTTGAGATAAACGGGCTTCTTCCGGCAGGCAAACAGGGGCAAGGGAGCAACTGGCACAGAGTTTTTCATTGGTGGCCACGGGGGGGCGTTGCAGCGATTGACGCAGGGCCTGGGCTTGTTGAATTGCAGTCAGGACTTTTTGGCGGCCGGCAGTTGTTAGGGGAACTCGCACCATGACGTTATCGGCATGATAGCGAATTCGACCTTCTTGGATGGGAATATTTAACGCCTCTTCAATCAAATAGGCATAGGCTAAGATTTGGAGTTCGTCACTGGCCCAGGCCTGGGGTTGTTTATTTTGATCTCGATAGCAGCGGCCCCGTTTGTGTTCGTAGGGAATCACTTGACCATTGCGAGTGCGTAGAGCATCCACCCGGCCCCGAATGCCCAAGGTTTCACTTTCGAGGTTTAATTCTTCCCAATCTTCATCCTCTTGTTTTTGCAGTTCCACATGGAGCCGCCGCCCCGCAAACACTGCTGCATCTTGGGTATAAAGCTCTTCGACTTCCTCTAAATAAAACAATCTGGGGCAATAGGCCAGGGCATGAAGGGCACAAACTCGGATCGTTGGGATAATTGGGGGGGCCTGGGTCAGCATGATCTTCAGAAGGAATGGCAACACGCCCAAGTTAGCTTGTTACGGATAACTAGTCAGGGTTTTCATGCGAATGACCAATTCCCCTTCCTATCAATCAGTCAGAAGATTCTCAACACCTACTTAGAATAGCTATAAGTTTTTACACAGAAAATTAACCACGAGGATCAACTATTGGTGTGAATTTATCTTCTTCTGGCTCTGAATAAATTAATAATGGAGACTCTTCAAATTGATACCGCCTCCATCGAGTATGAAAAGCTCCAACGTGATCAACCCAAATCGGTAACTCAATTTGTCCATTATTCTGAGGATTCAGCCAGTGCCAACCCTGAAAATTCCCATTCCATTGGCAAAGTTTCTCACTCCAATCAGGTAAATCAGAGATCAATGAAATATCATCAACCGCATCATCACTTAAGCCTAGACTAACGATACCAGTGCGATTGACCCTCTCTGGTGTGATGATTGCCTCAGTTAATCGAGCTTCGAGGGTACGACCGTTGGTTTCCTGACTACTATCCACCCAGCATAGAAAGTCAATGCCACAGAGAGTTTCAATGAAGTCTGGAGTACGAGATACACCATACTTAGCACCACTCATCCGACGGAGTGTGCGAGAGATACGAGGCTGTCTGGCAAATGCCAAAGCTAGTTTCACTCCAGAATGATTAGCTCGGAATCGCTCTCCTACAAGGGAAAGCAGCATTCCATAGACTGTTGCAGGTGGAGGAAAAGGATAAGTTTCTGCTAGTGAGCGAGCATAGGACTTACGAAAGCTGGCATAGGGCACTTCAATATGCAAAGTGATCACGAATTCCCTCCTGCCACCACTTGAGGCGCAACAGCTTGATAACTTGGGTCAAGCAGAGCAATACGTCTCCGAGCTTCATCAACCGCAACTTTTACCCCTTTGAAAACAGTCACGCCCAACTCTTCTAGTTTTTTACCCTCTGTTGTGGTTACTACTTCCCCACCCACGATCAGTTCCGATGCAGAAATATCACCTGCTTCCACTCGATGCAGCAGTTTTGCGATTGTATAGGTACGATTCTCTTCATCATGTTCAAAACAGTTCTGAATTTTAGACGAATGGGCACTCGTTACCCGCAAAACAATGGAGGCAGGGGAGAAATCATAGGCAAATCGAGCATGGTTGCCAGCAACGGGAGGTAAGTCAGCCACAGCACTCATCAGCTGACCAATATGGGCTTTATTGATCACATCTGAAAGATTTAATCCAAAGAAGTATTGATACTCCGTTGTATGCATTTCAGCCGCATACAAAGATAACTGCCCAGCTTCTTTAGCACCGCTTACACAGTTGAAAGAAAGTTCCCCGCGATAAGGTCGTAAACTTACAGCGCGTCCCACAGCCAGAGGACTCTGACGGATTGTTACCGTTCCTTTGGCTTTACTCCTACCCTTGCCTTTCTTGGGTTGTTCGTCATCAGCAGCTTCTTCCACCACCTCTTCTTTCTCAGCTACGCTAGCCTTAGCATCCATAAAGCCCATTAGGTCATCATCAATACGAACAGCCCCCGCAACAGGATTCCAGTAGGTGCGATCTTTATCAAAATATTCAAGCTTGCCATTCTCGAATTTTCGGTTGACAGATTCTGGGCTTTCAAGTTGAAAATAATAGCGGAGTGCAAACCGAATTGCTTCCGCAGAGACGCTGGTATGCAGGTCATCTTGATGAAATACCTTTTGCAAGGTTGTAGTATTGCCAATGTTGTCGCCTCGATTATTTGCAGCAACCGCTTCGCCAGTCAAAACAGTCCCGTACAAGTAGTGAACAGTCATGATTTTATCTCTCTCAATATTGTTGGTGAATAGAGTTAGTTGTTGTTTTTCTTGTCAGATGAGTAGCTGACTAGGGCAAAGAGCAAGAGATTCTGAAAGCGATCGAAGTTACGTGGGTTAAACATAAATCGTCGAAGTCGTTCCATCTCCTCTTGAAAAGGCTTAATTGCTGCCCCACTAGAAGCATCGGCACAAAACCGCAAGAACCAACCTGCCAAGGTGTCTGGCGTTTTAGCTCTCAAGATTTCATTACGAATCTTTTCCTGACGCACTTCTACCAATCGACCAAAATCTAGCCCTTGATCTTGCGCCCGTTCTCCCAATTTTGCCATTGTCATTTCCCATGCCTTATGAAAGGCTTGAATAATGGCACGATCCTCCAAGTCCTTAATTGCTTCCTTCATTTTGACTAATCCCTCCCGTGAAAAATTCATACGTTTGAAATCTTCTTTGGTTTGCACCAAAATCTTGAACTGACTGCACCAGTGCCGCTCAGCCGCCAGATTCGCCGCTATCAACTCAGGGATAGCACTAGTGTTAATTGCGAAGGTGTCACCTTTCTTGTTCTTGATAAATTTGCCACTGCTCAAATATTGATGAGCAGCTAGAAAAATATCCATCTCTGGGTAGTCACCGCTAACCCGAACAGTCATGCTGCGATTCTTTTGATTAACATCCCAGGGAACTTTACCCATAACCACCGCTTGACAGCCAGAAATGCCCCGCTCACTGGCAACATTGTCGGCACTAATCGCAATCATGAACCGCAATGCTGCCTCTTCTGCTCCACCAACTACTCGCTCTAAATACCTATGGCTGAAACGTTTCATTTTGCTGTTTTCTCCCATGACACTACGCATGGCGCGAGTAAACTTTTTTAAGTCAGTCACATCTGGAACCACAATGCAGGCTTGGGCAATATCGGGTTGATAAACCTTAGGACGAAGCAAAAAAGTCGGGCAAGCAATAGCCAGAAAGCTCAATAGCAGAACTTCTTCCGACTTCGCCTCCAACAGGGCTACGGCTCCTGGGACTGCAAATTGCCGAATCATTGCCGTTGGCGGAATAGCATCATTGGGCTGCTTCTTTTCTAGTAGGTCGGTCTTTTGTGCCTTCTGATGGGCATAGACATCAATAGTTTTGTAACTCAGGAAATCCCCTGACTCATCATCGGCTCCTTTCAGTTCAATCTTTTTCACTTCTTTTCCAGGACGCATTTTGTTATGTTGCAAAAACGTTAGACATAAGCCCTCATGTACAGCAACTTTGAGGTCAAGAGAATTTTCATCAATGAATTGACCTGGCAGATCGATCAACTTGTCATCGGTTAATCGAAAAGAAGCCTCTAGGATTCGCTTCACCGCTTCCTTTTCAGAAATATCCTCGCTAGATTGAAGGATGACACGATCATGCTCTGCTTTTGCTGTAATTCCATCCGGTTGTTTGTCGCTCCAAGCTGTGATCGTTGCGGCCAAACCACCCAATGCAGCCCGATGGTAAATCGTGAAATTTGGATCGGTTAGCCGATACTCAATATTTAAAGCCATCTTGCACCTGTCCCTTGGTAATTGTTGGGGTCTGCCTCTGCGTTGTCGTATTCGTCATAAGTCACTTGGTCATCTGGAGCAATGCGAATGCCTGCTACTCGTTCCCATTTGAAAGCAGCCTCTCTTACAGGGATTGAGACTTCATGTTCACGGAGCCAATCTCGCTTAGGTTGACCAAACTCTTTATCCTTTTCACCACACTTATCCATATCCTGCTTGAGGATCACTGAGATGGTGTATCCCTCACTGCGAGTCATACCCGGTCGAGTGCGCCACAACCCAGAGAAAAAACAAGCTCGTTCCTCAGCTTTCGCCAGATTAAACTCCAAGGGATCGGTAACTCGCTCAAAATAGTCCGATAGGTGTTTTTGGTGTAATGGCTCTTGTAATGCTTGTAGTTCGTTAATCCACCGTTCGGCTAGCTGAAGTTCTGAAAACTCATAAGGCTTTGCATCTTTCTCTGCAACAGGACAAATTAAAGCGGGCTTGGGCTGTCCTGGGTCATCTAGGGTTGCCCGTCGATTTAGCCGTCCCATGCGCTGAATCAATGCCGGAATGGGTGCAATATCACTTATTAACAAGTCAGCCGAAAGGTCTAGGCTCATTTCAGCTACTTGTGTCGCAATGAGGATGGCGGGTTGTCCTACTTGCTTAAAATCATCAATGACGCGACGGTGGCGTTTACTGCGGTCTTTGTAGCGCAGGCGGGAGTGGTACACATAGACAGGAATATGGGGAAATTGCTTACGGGCTAGATGGTATAAACGGTTTGCCCAATCAACCCGATTACAAACCCAAAGCACTTTGCCTTGATTGGTTTCACTCAGATGACTAACACAGTAATCAACTTGCTCCCATGCGTTTTTTTCATCGATCGGGTATTCGATTAAATAGCGAGGTAGCATTTCTCGATCCGGTGGCCCCGGAATCCGTTGTAAATCCTCCCGAACGGCCTTGATGGCATTGCGTCGTTCCTCTGGTAGGGAGGCTGTCATCAGCAACACAGGTAGATTAGGAAAGTTTTTTAGGAATACTAATAAGTGCCCAAATAGATACTCGTCAAAAGCATGAATTTCATCAAACACAATCACCGATTGCATGATAGCTGGAATGGAATACACAGCCCGTCTAGCATTTGCCATGAGTCCCAAGACTGTATCAGCAGTTGTGACGACTAGCGGGGTACTCCACAGGGATAATGCCTCAATTTTGTCTCGTTCAGCGTTGAGCGCTTGTTGTGCAGCTTTAGCGGCATCATCAGACTCGGCATCTTCTTGGACTACGGTTTGTGCCATTGTTTGCAAATCAACGGAAGCTCTTGAATGCGCCAAACTTGCAGGAATACCAGATTCTAAAGCGTAGTCTTTGAAATGTTCTGTGGTTGTGCCTGTTGTGGGTAAACAGAAAAACATCCGAACATTTGTGCGTCCCGCTTGGGTGAGTTGTTCACACCAGCGTTGTGCCCAAAGGTAGGCAGCCAGACTTTTACCAGATCCACAACCTGCTTCCGCTAAAATTAGGTAGGACGTAGAGTTTCCCACATTCTGTTGAAAATCGAGTAGGTTTGTAATTCCTGAACGTTGTTTTCGCTCTTGAATTAAGTTCTCCAAATCATTTGGTGTTAAGCCCATCGCAAGTTCTTCAGAAACATATCTAGATAATGAGTAAAGTTGAGATGATTTTTTCTGTTTGGCGATCGCACTAGCACACACATCTGCTGCAATTCCAAAAGCTTTGACAAGAGCCACAAAACATTTTGACTCCTCATCCTGAAAGTCCGCTTCTGCCTCTTCAAACTCATCCTTTAGATTACTGATAGACTCTCTGGCAGGCAGGTCACAAGATTGGCGTTTGTTGTGGGCGATTTCCATATCCTTGTGAAATATTGGTGGTGACTCAAGGGACAAATCACTTGCCATTTCTTTCAGTATCAGTTGAAAATCCGGATGTGTTAAATGAACAGAAAGAGGTGGAACTTGTTCGGGTGAGGTATCTTCATTGAATTTTCGGTGATGTCCAATTGCTCCCCATATAGCAATCAACTTCAATTCTTCCAATGGTTCCAACCAATCACAAAATTGTTCATTCAGATGGGCTAGGATGCCTGATAGCGTCTCATGACGAATCAACTGTTTCATACCATTTTGAGTTGTCACCATTTCTTGAAAATGGCTATTGGCTTTACCTAAGTCCTGTATCCAACCATTTGCCACCAGAGTTCGTTCAAACTCTGCAAACTTTTCAATGCTTAATCCTGCATTTTGCAAGGCAATGATTCCGGTCATTTGAACTAATGCTTTGCAAGCTGCTGCTACATCTCGGCTATGCTGAACCAACAGGGCGTAGTCTGGAGGATTGGGATATTTTGTATGATCATAAGATTTCGCTAGTAATCGTTTCATTTTGCAACCTCGTTAGCTTCAATTAGCTTTTGTGGGGTATAAATGGGAACAGTTCGGTCTGTAAAATCTTTTGGATTGCGGGTCACGATTCCATCCAACTGAGATGCAGTCGCCGCCTCATATTGAACCCCATCTTCAAAATCTTTGAAATTACCAGTAAGAGCCTGACGAATGATCGCATCGTCAACAGTAGCAATTTGACAAAAAGAAACAATATGCCTCAAGAAGTCAAGAGCCAAAGATTTTCCCTTACTCTTGCGAAGAATGTAGAACAGATCGCTAAAGCTAGAGGCTGAAACATAGCCGATTAGTGTCTTTTGTTCACAAAGTGCCAAAATGCAATCGCTATCATTAAAAAATGGCTCTCTTTCTAATGCGACATCGAGTAAAACATTGGCATCAATCAAGATTTTCATAGATCGTATTTCTCTTTAAGAGCTTCCCATCTTGCTTCATCCACATCAAAATCTTCAGGTGCAGGTTCTGTTTGCTCAAACCATCCTTCTAGAGCCTTAACTGAGGATTTAACCCTTTTTTTTGTTGAAGACCCGGGTGGAATGGATGGCGAAATTGGCCATACCACTAACTCCACTTCACCCACTGGCAAGGCGATCGCATCTCGAAGATGCAACTGCCCATCAACATCAACCCACCCCTTTAACTTCAGTGCTTCCATGATTTTTATCCTTAAATTATTCAAAATACTTGCATCGGTGTAAATACACCACAACCCATGCGATGCTTACCACCCAAACCTAAAATTTGTAACTTAATCGAATCGTCTGCGTTCAAACCCGAAACTTCTAGTCCAAAACCCACGACAGAATAAGTTTTAATCTTGATCGTCTTCCGGCCTGGTTTACCCTCAGCATCCAAAGGGACAAGCGCCTTTCCCACAATTCCTAGAGCGTCTAACTGAAACCGAGCCGCCTCTAAAAAACTCTCCGGTTCTTGATGATTCTTGATCGTTACAATTCTTGCCCGTAAACGATCCGCAGATCGCAGCATAAAAATTTGAGGAATGCCTAATCTGATCGAATGTGACCCAATACTTAGCTGTTTCCCTGCAAGGTGATAGACCATCGGTAGAGACTCATAGGGCAATCGAATTCGTAAATGTGATCGCTCCGTCAAAAAAATCTTGCCCTGTCGATCTGGAATTCCTGCGATCGTCAAAATGCTTAATCCATCTTGTTCATGAACTTGAGGTGCTAGATGGGCGATGGCACTATATAAACCATAGCCATGATCTGCGGGCAGTGTTTGTCCTACAACAGCAAAACAGAGTTCTACATAAGAGCCAATAGATAACTCTACAGAAGCCGGACTATTCGCAGTCGCTAACATTTTGAATTTCTCCTAATGTGACAGTAAGTTCTGAGATGCCTAGTTCCTTAGCCAAAATTTGCCTCCAGATGCCTGCAATCGGTTCAGATAATTTGAGTTTGCTCAGGGGATTCACCTTAGGGGGATGTATTCAACTATGTTTTGCCATTCTTCTGGCTCTGAGGCCTTGAGGATATGCACATCCATATACAGGGCAATGGCCACCTACAAAACCCCCTGAGCTTTCATTCGCAGATAAAAAGGGGATCGGGTCGCTTGTGATTGATCCGCCTCCACCTGTTGCAACTCAGCCCGAATTTCTTGATCAATTTCAGACTGGTGATCAAAATAGTAGCCCATTGCTGCATGAGCCTCTGCCAAGGTGAGATAAGGATGTTGGCGGCACATTTCCTCCACAGACCAGCCATGAGCCAGATAATCCATGACCAGGTGAACCACACGAATCCGTGGATGGCTTAATAGGTAGGCAGACTGCCCGTCAGGCTTGTGAATATGGGGATAAAGTGCTGGAGGTGGAAACATGAGTGTGTAGGTATAAGAAAATAGTTGTTAGTTTGTCCATCAGGTCATCTAGTGTGGCTGAATTGCTTAAGCCTTAGAAGTAGAAATATAGGCCCCAGGTGCAGGTGCGCCTCGTAGCAGTCCTTCAGCACTCAAGTCTTCATCCAGTTCTTCCCAGTGAACCCCATAGCCACCGCCACAGATTTCCCAGGCCTCCCTTTGTTGAGGCGTTGCGTTCAAGAGCCTGGGATACCAACCTAACGGGACTATAATTATCCGATCGTCCATTAACTCCACGCTAATTGTTGTAGATGTAAAATAAACTTGCTTTACTCTTTCATCAGGCCGAATCGCAAAAGTTGCCATATCAGGACTCCAATAGTAAAGATAGTTTTCTAGGTTCCTGACTATATAAACCATAGCCATGATCTGCGGGGAGAGTCTGACCCATGACCCTAAAGTGCAGTTCGACATACGTGGTATTCAAGTTGTTGGTAGTGTTTGGAACTGTTTCAATAGTTAGCATTCGTCTCTCCTGTGTAGAAAGTATTCATTATGGCAACCTCATCACGAATCATCTGCATCAACTCCGGTGGCTCTCTAACAATGGCTCCTTTGCCGTAGAACAACACCCACCGTTTTAAGTCATTCAGGCCCCGCACCACCATCTGTAATGTCAGAGAACCATCGGGATGTTCCTCGATTTCTTGCGTGGGATGCCAACGCCGTTCCCGGATATAAGGTGCAGTAGGGCAATCAAACCAGATAGAAATGGGCTGTGGAACTCCCCCCGCTTCATGTTGAAAAATCATCTCCAGATAGTCTTTGGCATTAAAGGTGGGGACAATCACAAACGGGGTTTCCAACAGGTCTAAGGCTCGGATCCGGTCAACTCGAAACCAGCGAATTTCTCGGCGATTGTGGCAATAGCCAATCACATAGGGATTTGTGCCGCGGTAAATGTATAAAAGATAGGGATCAAATTTGCGTTCGGAAATACAATTGCGGCTGGCGGTGAAGTAGGTCATTTGGACTTGCCGATGCGCTTGACAGGCCTCTTCTAGGGAATGCCAAATATCTGGATTCAGGTTGATCTCTGCCCCGGAGCGAAAAATGATCCGTTCATCGGCAATGGTTTGTAAATCCACCCAGGCCTGTTCGGGCAACCGTTCACTGAGTCGGGTAATTGCAGACCGTAAATTTTGGGCATAGACTGAGCCACTGTAGGACTCCAACATCCTTGCGCCCACGGTCAAAGCAAAGAGTTCACCTTTACTGAGGGAAACACTCGGTAATCGCCAGGTATCGTCAGTGTAGTGAAATCCCTGTATCCGGCTAAACTTCAAGGGGGCATGAAACCGATCTCGTAAAAACGCCAGATCATTGCGAATTGTCCGCTCACTCACTTCCAAAGATAAGGCCAGATTGCCGATCGTCTGCCGTTGCTTTGCGCGAATCAGCGCATCTAATTGCAGTAGCCGTTCTAGGTGGCGAGACATAAGGTTCTGTCAGTCAGTTGTAACCAATCTAGCAAGACAACCCGGCAAGAATAGTGCCACCTTAAACTTGTTTTAATCTTAATTCTGATAGAGATATCCAAATACTATAGACAGCCAGTTCTAGATAAATTTCGTTTGAATCAGATAGAAATTCAAGATTAAAAAATTGCGTCAATTGGAGTGATAAGGGATTGGGTTCCTCAAACACCCAAACTCAGGGGTGATTTTAAGGGGGGTGGCGGTAACTGATCAGGGGGTAAGCCATAGATGGAGTTGTAGAGGGCATTATATTCTAGGGCAGATTTTTCCCAACCAAAGTCTTGAGCCATGCCCCGTTGCTGTAATTCTTGCCACTTATCCTTATAGCGATACCCCTCCCAGGCCCGGACGAGGCAGGTATATAGATCTAACGGCTCATAGCGATCAAAACAGTAACCCGTTCCTTTGCCTGCCATTGGCTCATGATGGAAGACCGTATCTACTAGGCCCCCAGTCCGCCGCACAATTGGCACACACCCATAACGCAGGGCAATCATTTGGGCAATTCCGCAGGGTTCAAACCGACTCGGCATTAAAAAGGTATCTGACCCGGCATAAATGCGCCGCGACAGAACATCACTATAGAGAAGTTGCACACTACAGCGGCCGGGAAACCGGGAGGCTAATTGCCACATTTGGGTTTCGTAATAGCGCTCTCCCGTCCCCAAGAGGACAAATTGAGCATCACTATAGGATAAAAACCGATCCATAACCTGCAAAATCAAATCCAGGCCCTTTTGCTCAACTAGGCGCGTCACCATCCCAATCAACATCGAACCGGCATTCACTTCCAGGCCAATCTCTTCCTGGAGGGCAACCTTATTGAGTTTCCGCTTCTCAAGGGTATCGGCTGTGAAGGGGTAGGGAATGGCGGTATCGGTGGCAGGGTTGAACATATTCATGTCAATACCATTCAGGATGCCGGACAACTTGCCACTAATAAATGAAAGCAATCCCTCCAGTTTTTCCCCATACTCGGCGGTTTTAATTTGCTCGGCGTAGGTGGGAGAAACCGTATTTACCCGATCCGCAAACTGAACCGCAGCGGCCATGGTGTTGTGACCTTGCATATACCAGGGGCACCAAGTCATTTGTTCTAACCGCCACCGCCAAGGGCCCTGGTAAGCCAAATTATGGATCGTAAACACCGAAGTAATATCCGGGGATTGATTCAACCAAACCGGGATCATTCCCGTATGCCAATCATGACAGTGGGCAATATCCGGTTTCCAGTAATTCCACATGAATTCGGCGGCCCCATTGGCAAAGAGGGTAAACCGCCAATCTTCGTCTTCCCCGTAATAGACTCGCCGGGGTTGAAAACTGGAATGCCCAAACAAATAGAGGGGGACATCCGTTCCAGGCAAAATGGTTTCATGTACCTGGAAAGACTGAAACATGGCGTGCCCATCCCAAACGTGGCGGGGTAGAGTCGTCAGCTTATCCGGCAGAAATCCGTAGTAGGGCATGAAAATCCGCACATCATGGCCTAACTTCCGCAAGACGGCGGGTAAGGCTCCGACAACATCTCCCATGCCGCCAACCTTGGCTAAGGGGGCAGCTTCGGCGGCAATAAACAAGATTTTCATCGGGATTTTCCGGCTCCTTTCTGGATCAGATGAGAGGGATTTCTACTAGCCTCTCCTCGCTTTAGATTAGGGCAATGGGGGGCCGGTGGATCACTCCTTCAGGATGGATTAATCTGAATTTCTCCCTGAGTTTAGCTGGCTAAGTATTCGTGGATGTCACCCCGGCGTTTGCGTAGTTTACCCAAGGCCTCCCGCTCAATTTGCCGCACTCGCTCCCGACTGATGTTGAGTAAGTCACCGACTTTGGCCAGGGTTAAGGGTTGCCCATCTTCCAGGCCAAAGCGGAGGGCAATCACCTGTCGTTGCTGGGGGGTGAGATCGGCCATCAGACGATCTAAGTCTGCTCTGAGGGCGGATTGGGAAGTAAATTCTTCCGGTGATAGGGAGGGATCCTCTAATAATTCCCCTAGTTCTGTGTCTTGGTTATCGCCAACCCGAACATCTAGGGAGAGAGGTTGCCTGGCTCGCTCCAAATATTCCCGGACTTGGGCTGGAGTCAGTTCCAGTTCGACGGCCAGTTCGTTGATGGTAGCGGCCCGGCCTAAGCTTTGGGAAAGTTGACGCTGGGCTTTCTTAATTTTGTTCAGCTTTTCAGTGATATGGATTGGTAAGCGAATCGTCCGCCCTTTTTCGGCAATGGCTCGGGTGATGGCCTGGCGAATCCACCAATAGGCATAGGTTGAAAAGCGATACCCTTTAGTCGGATCAAATTTCTCAACCCCTCGTTGCATCCCAATGGTGCCTTCTTGGATTAGATCCAGAAGATCCACATTTCGTTTGATATATTTCTTGGCAACGGACACCACTAGGCGGAGATTAGCCTCGACCATTTTCCGTTTGGCCCGCTCCCCACCCTGAATAATTTCGTTTAATTCTGCTGGGGATAGGTTGGCTCGGCTGGCCCATTCTTCTAAGCTGGGTTCCCGCCCTAGGGTGGTCTCCAGGCCCGCACGGGTTTCATTCAGAGCCGCTAACATCTGCACTTGCTTGCCATAGAGGATTTCCTGCTCGTGGGTCAGTAAAGGAACTCGCCCTATTTCACGAAGGTAAGTGCGAACCAAATCCTTAGAGGTATCAATAGTGTCCATAGGTTGTTACTACCGTCAGGGTGAATGCAGTCATGGAAGCAGTGGCAAGGAGTTCGGGCAGAATGGCAGTTGGGGATATCAAGTCCAAGCCTGGCCAACAAATATGACTAATATATTAAGAATCTTAACATTTCTAAATCTGTCACTCGGAATACGGAACCAAGTTTTTCTGCCCTTTTAAGGTTTTCTTTATATCTTTTTAAGATTTTTATTTATAACTTTTCCAAAATGATTTCCTTCAAGGTTAACGCCTCTTCTCCAGGGGGGATTGAATTAGACTAGGGATGGCGCACTTCACTAGGAACTGCTATGGCCACTCCTCTGAGTCCGACTCAAATTCAAGCGCAACTTGCCCAGTTACCGGCCTGGACATTAAAAAATAATCGCATTGAGCGGATTTTCACCTTTAATGATTTTCTTGGTTCCATTGCCTTTGTGAATCAGCTAGTCGGGCCTGCGGAAGCTGCGGGTCACCACCCAGACCTCTGTATCTCGTGGAATAAAGTCACCGTCAGCTTAACAACCCATGATGCTGGAGGCTTAACCCAACTGGATTTTGATTTAGCTCGGCAATTCTCGAATCTGTGAAGCCCAAGTTAGCTTTTTTCTAATGCTTTTCTAAGCGTTGAAGATAGTTCTGAAGCAACAGATCAAAAACATAGGGATCACAGGAACCATGGTGAAATTTTGCGGCTAAGGGCATAATCATTGCTTTCGGCTCATTATTGCGGCGTGCGCCAAAGTAGAAAAAAGGCTGACAAAAATTAGCGGGTTGGTGTAGGGTCAGGCTGGTGAAATGAAGGTTAGGTAAATTGCCGATGAATTGACTAAAGCCAAAAGCTGAGGTGTCGCTAGTTTGGAATGTGCCGTCCAGTTGGATTTGCTGTTTCAATGTGTCCCAGGTTTCGGCAAAGTCCACCCAGGCCAGCTTAAACGGATTTTCAAGGATTAAATTGACAAAGCGATCTGCTCTGTTGACCGCAATCGGACAAAACAACGGCGGATTTTTGACTTCAAACCATTGACCGTTGATATATCGCCACTGAAAACAAGGAAATTCTTTCAGGGATTGCAATAGATTCCAGATCAACCAGGCCGTCAGGGTTCCTTTTCCGTTTGCTAATTTTTTCTGCCAGATGGATGAGGCAATGGATATATCAAGTTGAACGGTAATGTCAATGTATGAATTAGACACCCGGCCTGGGTGAGTGAAGAAATCAAGGGCCCAAGTTTGATAGTCTCCAGCTATTTCTGATAATTGCAAGGGAACTACTTCATATCGCTCAAAGAAATCCATCCATTTTTCTCACTTTATCGTCAGGACTATCAGCCCTCTTTTAGACTAAAGATAGTTGGAGAACCTGGCACTGTACCTAACGGTCTAACATGACTGACAAGCTTTGCTAAACCCTGATAACCTGCTGCCACCAGAGATTCCCTAGACAAACCCAAACTCAGGCCTGTCAGTTAATTGTCAGAGGCCGCCCATGTTTATCTTCCGAGACCGCGCTGATGCCGGTCAACACCTTGCTCAACAACTCCTATCCCTGAAGCTAGATGACCCGACTATTTTGGCGATTCCCCGCGGTGGTATTTTAGTCGGCGTTCCCGTGGCGCAAGCCCTTAAAGTTGGCCTGGGAGTTGTGATCACCCGCCGTCTCACCTGTGCCCGCTTTCCAGAATTAGGATTTGGTGCCCTTGGGGAAGGTCAGATTCAAGTTTTAGATCCGGCCTCCATGAATCTGCTCCACATCACCCCCGCAGAACTGAAAGCCGCCCAGGCCAAGAGTGAAGCAGAAATTGAGCAACGTCAGCACCTCTTTCGCCAAGGCCACCCCCTCCCCAACCTCAGTGGCAAAACAGTAATAATTGTTGACGATGGCCTGGCCACTGGACTGAGTGCCAAAGCGGCGATTGAAGTTGTGAAAGCCCACAATGTTAAGCGGATTATTCTTGCCACCCCCGTTGCCAGTCCCCAAACCCTGGGAAAACTCCGCCCGAAAGTGGATCAGATTGTCTGTGTCGCCGAGCGTCCCGATTTGCGCTGTGTGGGCGAATGGTATCAAGACTTTAACCCCAATCTCACCGATACTGAAGTCTTAACAGCCCTGGCCTGGGCGCAACCGCATCCAAATTGATCCTCAAAAACTGATTGCCCAGCCGCCGCTGAAATGTAACCAAAAATATCATTCTTTTTACTTTTATAAATATTCCCAACAACCTCGCTCCAAATAGCAGAATCGGGCTTAAGGTCAGTTTAGAACGTTGAAAAAGTCCTGAAGTTAATTTGAGTATTTTTACTTAATAACCCATCAGTAGTTCACGTTCATCAACCTAACGTCTGACTGTTTCAGCCGTAATTAGTAATGAGGGTAGATTGTGAAACTGGCAGTATATGGCAAAGGTGGGATCGGTAAATCCACCACAAGCTGTAACATTTCTGTGGCCCTAGCCCGCCGGGGTAAAAAAGTCCTCCAAATTGGCTGCGATCCCAAACACGACAGCACCTTTACCCTGACTGGCTTTTTGATTCCCACGATCATTGACACCCTGCAAGAGAAGGACTACCACTACGAAGATGTCTGGCCTGAAGATGTGATTTACAAGGGTTATGGCGGCGTGGATTGTGTGGAAGCAGGTGGGCCACCAGCGGGGGCAGGTTGTGGGGGCTATGTGGTTGGGGAAACGGTCAAACTCCTCAAGGAACTCAATGCCTTTGATGAGTATGATGTGATTCTGTTTGATGTTTTGGGCGATGTGGTCTGCGGTGGCTTTGCGGCCCCCTTGAACTATGCCGATTACTGCATGATCGTTACGGATAATGGCTTTGATGCCCTGTTTGCGGCCAACCGGATTGCGGCCTCAGTCCGAGAAAAAGCCCGGACTCACCCCTTACGGCTGGCGGGTTTAATTGGCAATCGCACCTCCAAGCGGGATTTGATTGATAAATATGTCGATTCTGTCCCCATGCCGGTGTTAGAAGTCCTGCCCTTGATTGAAGATATTCGCGTCTCGCGGGTGAAAGGCAAAACCCTGTTTGAAATGGCGGAAACCGATCCTTCGCTGAACTATGTCTGTGACTATTACCTCAACATTGCCGATCAGATTTTGGCCGCCCCAGAAGGTGTCGTGCCCAATGATGCCCCAGATCGGGAATTGTTTACCTTGTTGTCCGACTTCTATCTCAATCCGGCCCCAGTCCAGGCCAAGCAGGAACTGGAACTGATGATGGTATAGGAGGATACCTGCACCGGCCAAGCGGCACAAACCACTGCATGGCGAGGATCATAGCCCCTTAAAATGCTAAGGCTTTCTCCATGATGAACAAAGGTTATGAACCCAGAACAACTCCGACAAACCATCAAAACTAAGTGGTTAGCCTACTACGAAAACAATCGCCATTGGATTACCCGTTTAGCGGTGTGGGTCAACTATCAAGGTAAGCGGCGGCCCTCGGCCGGGTTTATTCTCGGCACTTTGAGCGTCTTAGAACCCCAGTTGACCTATGTGTTACCTGTGATTGTGGACTTAAGTAATGATCCAGATCGGTTAATTTTGGCCTTGGGTTTAAATTTTAATCCCGATGAAGAGTTAGCAAAGTTGGATCACCAGGCCCTAGAGCGTCAAGAAGTCCGCTACTTACCCCCGAAATCCTTTGTCAGTAACCGGGCCGAGGAACACCGCGAAACCGCCGCTGCCAAAAAGGAACGGGCCACACCCCCCAATGCCTAACCCGGTTGAATTAACCCACCTAAACCCCTAGTTCTCATCCCATCCATAAACTCCCAATTGTTTCTTGTCTCATTCCTCAAAGGAGAAGCCCATGACCCTTGCTGAAACTGCCCCCCAGGCCCTGAATTTTGATTGTGAAACCGGCAATTATCACACCTTTTGCCCGATTAGTTGCGTGGCCTGGTTGTACCAAAAAATTGAAGATAGCTTTTTCCTCGTGATTGGCACCAAAACCTGTGGCTACTTCCTCCAAAACGCAATGGGGGTGATGATTTTTGCTGAACCCCGCTATGCCATGGCCGAGTTGGAAGAAGGGGATATTTCGGCCCAGTTGAACGACTACAACGAACTGAAGCGGCTGTGTGAGCAAATTAAACGGGATCGTAACCCCAGCGTCATCGTCTGGATTGGCACCTGCACCACAGAAATTATCAAGATGGACTTGGAAGGCCTGGCTCCGAAACTGGAGGGTGAAATTGGTATCCCGATTGTGGTGGCCCGCGCCAATGGCCTGGACTATGCCTTTACCCAAGGGGAAGATACGGTGCTAGCGGCGATGGCGGCCCGTTGTCCTACCAAAATTGTCGAATCGGAAACCGAAGAACGGAATGCCATCAGCAAACTCTTGAACTTTGGCCGGAAAAAAGAAGACATTGCCGTTACCGATACGGAATATAAAGATCACGCGCCTTTGGTTTTGTTTGGCTCTTTGCCCGATCCCGTTGTGACCCAATTAACCCTGGAACTCAAACGCCAAGGGATCAAAGTCTCTGGATGGTTGCCCGCAAAACGCTATACCGAACTGCCCGTGATTGAAGAAGGCTACTATGTCGCGGGGGTGAATCCCTTCCTCTCTCGGACAGCAACAACCCTAATGCGGCGGCGGAAATGTAAATTGATTGGGGCTCCGTTTCCGATTGGGCCGGATGGGACGCGGGCCTGGGTTGAGAAAATTTGCAGCGTCTTGGGCGTTGAACCTCAGGGCCTGGTAGAACGGGAAGCTCAGATTTGGGAGGGCCTGGAAGATTATCTGCAACTGATTCGGGGCAAATCCGTCTTTTTCATGGGCGATAACCTCCTGGAAATTTCCCTGGCTCGGTTTTTGGTGCGCTGTGGCATGACCGTCCAAGAAATTGGCATCCCCTACATGGATAAACGCTACCAGGCCGCGGAATTAGCCCTACTGGAGTCCACCTGTAACGAAATGGGTGTGCCGTTGCCAACAATTATGGAAAAACCGGACAACTACAACCAACTACAACGGATTCAGGAACTACAACCGGATCTGGTGATTACTGGCATGGCCCACGCGAATCCCCTAGAAGCCCGCGGGATCAGTACCAAGTGGTCTGTGGAGTTTACCTTTGCTCAAATTCATGGGTTTACCAATGCTCGGGATGTGTTGGAATTGGTGACTCGTCCTCTGCGTCGCAACAAGGCCCTGGAAAATTTAGGTTGGGAAAAATTGGTTTTAGAAGAGGCTAAGAGCTAAACAAAAACAACTTCAGTACAGTCACTAGGATTCACAGGGCAGAAGCACTAAAACTTTTGTCACTATGTTTTTTTACTCAAACTTAAATTTATATTTTGGACAGACGAGATGGCATAGATCGAGCCAAACTGGAATTAGTCGTTTATGCTTCGACTTCAAGTACCTGGCTTGACAGCAATTAAGCCTTGGATTATATAGGCTAATCTGAGGCCTGATTATTACTAAATGGGATACGCAATGTGTTGAATGAAAAAAGCAAAGGAAACCGTATTAATCTATGACAGACTTGATAATTTCTTTGCAACGCTGGCTCGTAGATCCGAATATTGTCAAGTGGGTGCAACTTTGTATTGGCATTTTGATTACCCTAATAATTTTTAAAATTCTAGTTCAGGTATCATCACGCCAAGTTCAAGACTTAGATTTACGCTACCACATTCGTAAGGTGATTGGCTTTGTTAGCTATGGAGTCATTGCCCTCTTAATCATAATCATTTTTAATGACAATTTGGCACAATTAACAGTCATTTTCGGGGTATTGGGTGCTGGAATTGCCTTTGCACTACAAGAAGTAATTGCTAGTTTTGCAGGATGGATTGCAATTTCTTTAGGGCAATTTTACAAGACAGGTGATCGTGTCCAATTAGGAGGCATTATGGGCGATGTGATTGATATTAGCCCTTTGAGAACAACCCTGATGGAATGTGGTGATTGGGTCAAAGCTGATCTCTATAATGGTCGTATTGTTAGAATTGCTAATAGTTTTGTCTTCAAAGAGCCTGTTTTTAACTACTCAGGAGATTTTCCGTTCGTTTGGGATGAAATCATTGTGCCAATTCGGCATGGTAGTGATTTTCGACTAGCCAGAAGTATTCTGCAAGAAGTGGTTGAAGAAGTTACGGGAAGCTATATTCTACCTGCGAAAGAGCACTGGGGGCACATGACTGGCAGATATCTGATTGAAAATGCTCGCATTGAACCGTTTGTGACTCTCATCGCCACCGATAATTGGCTAGAATTTACTGTGCGCTATGTAGCGGACTATAAAATGCGAAGAACGATCAAGGATCAGCTTTTTACACGGGTTTTAGAGGAGTTAGATGCTACCAATCGGAAGGTTGAACTGGCCTCGACAACTGTTGAACTTGTAGCCTTACCCACCTTGAGGATCAATCGAGAATCTAAGCCGGATAACAGTCAGCCAAAAACATGAAAATTCTATTGGGGCTCCGTTTCCGATTGGGCCGGATGGGACGCGGGCCTGGGTTGAGAAAATTTGCAGCGTCTTGGGCGTTGAACCTCAGGGCCTGGTAGAACGGGAAGCTCAGATTTGGGAGGGCCTGGAAGATTATCTGCAACTGATTCGGGGCAAATCCGTCTTTTTCATGGGCGATAACCTCCTGGAAATTTCCCTGGCTCGGTTTTTGGTGCGCTGTGGCATGACCGTCCAAGAAATTGGCATCCCCTACATGGATAAACGCTACCAGGCCGCGGAATTAGCCCTACTGGAGTCCACCTGTAACGAAATGGGTGTGCCGTTGCCAACAATTATGGAAAAACCGGATAACTACAACCAACTACAACGGATTCAGGTCTTACAGCCGGATTTGGTTATCACAGGTATGGCCCACGCTAACCCCTTAGAAGCCCGTGGGATTAGTACGAAGTGGTCAGTGGAATTTACCTTTGCCCAAATTCATGGCTTTACCAATGCTCGCGATGTCTTGGAGTTAGTCACCCGGCCCCTCCGCCGCAATCAAGCTCTGGCCAATCTTGGGTGGGAGAAGTTGGTTTCAGAAGCCGCCCCAGTTTAAGACATCAGCAAAGACGGATATGGCCAAAGTCCAACCAGCAATCCCTGAGGCCACCTGACCGTAAAGGCCGACATTTCAAAAAAAATTGATGAATCACAGGGAATCTTGTTAAACTTTTCTTAATTGAGAGAATAACAGGTTCCCCTTCATCTACGGTCATTATGTCGAGCTTCCTAGAGCCTCAATCCCCTTCAGCCCCCCTGAAACTCAATCTTTTTGAGAAATATCTGTCGGTTTGGGTGATCCTTTGCATGGGTCTGGGGATTGGCCTGGGGCGGCTGGCTCCCAACTTTGCGGTTCAACTGGAGCGCATTAGTCTTTATCAAGTTTCCCTGCCTATTGCCGCCTGTCTATTTTTCATGATGTACCCCATTATGGTGAAAATAGACTTTTCCCAGGCCAAGCAAGCCCTAAACGCCCCCAAGCCCGTCCTCCTTACCCTGGTCATCAACTGGCTGATTAAACCCTGGACCATGCTAGTCATTGCACAGGTTTTCCTGGGGCAACTGTTTCGGCCTTGGTTAATGGGTACAGAAGTTTTACGGGGGCAAACGATTTCTCTGGCTGATTCCTATATCGCAGGGGCAATTTTGCTGGGGATTTCACCTTGTACCGCCATGGTCATGCTCTGGGGCTATTTGGCCTATGGAAATCAGGGGTTAACCTTGGTGATGGTGGCAGTCAACTCTTTAGTCATGCTCCTGCTCTATGCCCCTTTGGGTCAATGGTTGCTCCAACAGAATCATTTGCTTGTCCCCTGGCAGACGATTGTGTTTTCGGTGCTGATCTATGTTGGACTTCCCCTAGTGGTTGGAGCGTTTTCACGGCACTGGATATTGCGGCACAAGGGCAGGGCCTGGCTAGAACAAGTATTTTTTCCCTATTTAACCCCCGTGGCAATCACCGCTCTTTTAATGACGTTAATTTTGCTGTTCTCATTTAAGGGCAACCTAATTGTCCAAGCCCCGCTGATTATTCTTTTGATCGCTATTCCCTTAACCCTGCAAACCTTGCTAATTTTTGGCCTGGGCTATGTGGGGGCCTGGAAGCTAGATCTCGCCTACGAGGATGCAGCCCCCGCTGCCTTAATTGGGGCCAGTAACCATTTTGAAGTCGCCATTGCAACCGCGATTACCGTTTTTGGCTTAAATTCTGGGGCTGCTCTGGCCACTGTTGTCGGGGTTTTAATTGAAGTGCCACTGATGCTTGCCTTAGTCAAATTTTGCCAGGCCACGGCCCCTTGGTTTCGCCGCGAACTGAGTAAAGCCACCTTACCCGACCCCCGATTTTAATTCAGGTTAGCCAATAAAAATACCCCCTGTGGCTCCAGTACCTAGAGAGTAGGCCGCAAAGGGTATGACCAGAAGTTTTGGAATATCGAAGGGGGTAAGGGTAAGTCCTTAAGATTGACGTTGAACCTTATCAATTTGACTGAGGACAAATAAACCAACAGCAGCAGCACCCAAAACTACGGCACCAGCAATTAAGCCAATAAAAAAACCTTTCAAAGAAGGGGTAATGGTCATCAGGGGGGCAGAGTTGAGGATTAGAGCATTCAAAACAGTCATAGGTCTTTTGGTGGGTAGGTTTACTATTGATGACAAAAGATAACAATAATTCAAATTTTACGGCCATTTGTTCCTTCTGCGCCTAGAGTCGGGATCACCGATTCAATCCAGCAGGTTGACTGGGCCGCCTAAAACCCTCGAAATTCACCCCTTGCTCCCTCACATTTAGCCAACTCACACTCAGTACCTTGATTGGGATAGGTGAAATGGCCAAAGTCAATCCTGGCCTGGGCAGAAACAGATAAATTAGATAACCCTAGAGCAAAACTTAAGCCAAGCCGCAAACTATGAGTCGGTCCTTGGAGACAGAGCTTCAGCATAAAATCCCGCTAAATTTAATTAATCTTTGTTTCCCAGACTACGACTAAGAGCCTAAGTTTGGGCCACCCGAACATATCTTAAGCTAATCTTCCAAAGCTTTCGGAGGGGATCAAGCTAGGCTGGGTGTAACTTGTCCATGACCCTAAAGACCCATATGTCACAGCAGCATTTTGGCCTGATTGGTTTAGCCGTAATGGGGGAAAATCTAGCCCTCAATGTTGAACGCAATGGCTTTTCCGTGGCCGTCTTCAATCGCACTCCCACCAAAACCGAAGAATTTATGGCCAACCGGGCCGGGGGGCGGAATTTTAAGGCAACCTACTCTCTGGAAGAACTCGTGGCATCTCTGGAGCGGCCGCGGCGGATTTTAGCCATGGTCAAGGCGGGGCAGCCCGTAGATGATTTGATCCAACAACTCAAACCTCTGTTGGAACCCGGCGATATTTTGATTGATGGTGGCAACTCGCTTTATACCGATACGGAACGGCGGGTCAAGGAACTCGAAGCGGATGGCCTGTGTTTCTTTGGCATGGGTGTCAGTGGCGGGGAAGAGGGCGCGCTGAATGGCCCCAGTTTGATGCCGGGCGGAAGTACGGATGCTTACAAGGCCTTAGAACCGATCCTGACCAAAATTGCCGCCCAAGTGGATGATGGCCCCTGTGTCACCTATATCGGGCCGGGGGGTGCGGGGCATTTCGTCAAGATGGTGCACAATGGCATCGAATATGGCGATATGCAACTGATTGCTGAGGCCTATGATCTGCTCAAAAATACCCTGGGCTTGAACCACGAGCAGTTGTACGAGGTGTTTGCGGAATGGAACGAAACCCCAGAACTCAACTCCTTTTTAATCGAAATCACCCGAGACATTTTCAAATACATTGATCCCGATACAAACCTGCCCTTGGTGGATGTGGTCTTAGATGCTGCGGCCCAAAAAGGCACCGGCAAATGGACGGTGGAGGCTTCTTTGGATTTGGGGGTAGCGATTCCAACCATTGTGGCGGCGGTGAATGCCCGGATTATGTCTTCGATTAAGGCGGAACGGGTGGCTGCCAGTCAAGAAATCACCGGCCCCACGGGTAAATACGAGGGCGATACCCAAACCTTCATCAACAAAATCCGGGACGCGCTCTACTGCTCGAAGATCTGCTCCTACGCCCAGGGGATGGCCCTCATTGGCCGAGCTTCCAAAGACCTGTTTAACAATGCCTTGGATTTGGGGGAAACGGCCCGGATTTGGAAAGGGGGTTGTATTATTCGGGCGGGCTTTTTGAATAAAATCAAACAGGCCTACGACCAAAACCCGAACTTGGCAAACCTGCTCTTGGCTCCCGAGTTCAAGCAAACCATTTTGGATAAGCAGGGGGCCTGGCGGGAGGTCTTAATTGAAGCAACTCGCTTAGGAATTTCTGTTCCCGCCTTTGGCGCGTCCTTGGAATACTTTGATAGCTATCGGCGGGCACGGCTCCCCCAAAATCTCACCCAGGCCCAGCGGGACTTCTTTGGGGCCCATACCTATGAGCGCACCGACAAACCCGGCCATTTCCATACGGAATGGGTCCCCATTGAAGAAGCAAAAGGTTAAATCGTTGTGGTGGTTCAGGTGGGATGCTCTTTTGGTGTTCTGCCTGGGGCTTATCGTCATTTCTGCCAAAACTGAGACAGTCACAACGACTACTCATTATGGTTTCAAGTAACTTTGTGTTTCATTCCTAAGCGAAATGACTATAGTCTCAGATTCGTGAAAATAGGGTGTATCTAACTCCGAAACAGGCGACTGTAAAGCGTTTCATGTCCCATTACCCCTAGGGACAGTCCCCAACTGCAACTATCAAGTTGATCATCTTCAAGGTTGAGAATCTCTGCACAGGCCTGGGTGATTGGCTGATGTAAAGTAAGTAAGAGCCGCTGACCTTGAGTTTGCCCAAGGGGGATCAGTTTTACGCCCGCATTGATTAAGTTACTCGTCCAACTCTGGAGAAAGCCTAAGATTGCTTGCTCTAAATCAATCTGCCAGGCCCCGGCCACCCGCCCAAAGGCCACCGCAAAGTGATGAAACTCCTGGGGATTAAAATTTTGCGTCTCCGGTTCTAAATCACAAAAAAGCTGCCAGAGAGAGCGGCCCATTTGCAGGCTTTGTTGGCGTAAGGCTTCCCCATCTCGTGCCGCCGTTAACCAGTGATTCCAGTATCGGATAGATGTCAAATCACCTTTGACTTGGCCCTGATAGGCACGGATCCCAATGGCGGCATCAACCCGAATTGCCCCAACCATCAATTCAGCGGTAATCCAGTTCTGCAATCCTGCGGCGTTGGTGATTTGTTCAGTTTGAATCAAAAATTCCAGGCCCTCAGAATAGGCGTAGGCCCCCACGGGTAAAGTGGGACTTGCTAATTGTAATAGCCGTAACAGTGCTTCAGAATCCACAGGCCAGAGAAACCCCTATTCCAACGATCTAACTAAGGCGTTAATCATGCCTTGGGCCTGGTGCCAATAGCTCCCCCCAAATAAGTTGCCATGATTGAGAATGTGATAGAGGTTGTAGAGAGTTTTACGGGTTTGATACCCAACGGGGAGACCCTGAACAGATTCATAGCCCTGATAAAATTCAGCCGGAAAGCCACCAAATAGCTCGGTCATCCCTAAATCTACTTCCCAATCACCGTAGTAAGGGGCCGGATCAAAAACTACTGGTTCCCCAGCATCAGTAAAGGCAGCATTGCCACTCCAGAGATCCCCGTGAACTAGGGTGGGTTGCGGGTGGTGATTGGCTAAAAGACGGGAAATATTCCGCAGCAGGTCATCGGCATGATCCAAATGGATGCCGCGTTTGCGGGCCAACTGGAGTTGATAGCCAATTCGAGCATCTCGCCAAAAACTGACCCAATCATCACTCCAAGAATTAATCTGAGGCGTGCTGCCGATGGTGTTGTCTTGATCCCAGCCAAACTGATTACCCCGACCGTTGAGGTGTAACTGGGCTAAATTTTGCCCTAATTGTTCCCAGGCCTGGCTTGAGCCACCTCTGAAGGGTAAGTATTCTAAAACAATAAAACTATGTCGCCCACTCAAGCCTGTGCAGATCACCTGAGGCACACGAATGGCTTTAACCTGATGTAGGGCCTGGAGTCCGAGAGCTTCCTGGCGGAACATTAACTCCCGCTGGGGCTGATTCAGTTTGACAAAATAGCGTGACTGGCCATCCGTGAGGACATAGGCTGGGTTAATACTTCCCCCACCCACAGCCTGAGCATCAGCAGTAACAAAGGGTTGACCGATAGCACTGGCAATGGCCTGGTTGATCTCTGACCACATGAGACTGCAATGAGTGGGGACTGTCAGACAAAAAAGGACGAGAAGAGTTGGGCTTTAGTCGTCGTAAATCCGGCACTCAGCAGCTTCTGGGTTGTCATCACAATATTGCTGGAAGGAGTTTTTTTGCTCCACTTTCGCTTCCCGTTGGTGTGAGGCCTCGGCTTGAATTTCTTCAAGAGCATCCCAGGCCGCAGCACATTCCCCAGAAGTAGATCCCGCAGTATCACAGGCAGCACGGGCTTCCAAACGGGCTTTTTCGATTTCTTGATTGATATCGCTCATAGCGTTTAACTGAATCACCTTTGACAGTATAGGCAGACAAAGCAAGTTCAATGCTGAATCCACGCAAAAGCTTTACATAAGCGAGAATTTAAGTCAGGTTTCTTGAACTCGTAGTCCTATCTTATCGCACCCGGCCGGGAGCCATTTTCAGATTGTCACACCCCGAGCAGCAGCAGACTGGGAGAACCCACACAGTCACTGATAAAGCTTTTTACGGCTTCGTCCGGGTAGGTTTCAGCTATGGCGGGAGATGGAATCAGAAAAGCTATCGAAAACATGGGCAGGGTCAGGACATATTGCATTAATGTGTGACTCCCATGGGTTGAGGCACAGCGAACTGACTCAGAATTTTTTCTGCCATTTGGGGTGGGGTTAACCCTAGCTCAGCTTTAGATTGATCGGCCGTGGCGTGTTCAACCAGAAGATCGGGAACACCGAGGCGCAGGACAGGCACTAAGACTCCGGCATCTTGGAAAGCTTCTAGTATCGCTGACCCGAATCCCCCCGGCAAACAGCCCTCTTCTAAGGTGACGACCCGTTTAATCTGACTGGCTAGGGGAATAATTAACTCCGTATCCAGGGGCTTGGCAAAGCGGGCATTGACCACCGTGGCCTGGAGACTATGCTCACTGAGAATTTCGGCCACCTGCATGGCGGGATACACCATCGAACCATAGGCTAGGAGCAAAAGATCATCCCCCTGCCGTAAAAGTTCACCTTTACCAATGGGCAGTTCTTCCCAGCCTTCTTCCATCAACGGCATTCCATAACCATTCCCGCGAGGGTAGCGCATGGCAATCGGCCCACTGGTGTAATTGATCCCCGTAACGAGCATTTGCTGGAGTTCCGCCTCATCTTTGGGGGCCATCAAAACCATATTGGGCAAGCAGCGGAGATAGGCAATGTCATACATCCCTTGGTGAGTCGGCCCATCGGCTCCAACAATCCCCGCCCGATCCATACAGAAAAAGACAGGTAAGTTTTGGATACAGACATCGTGAACAATCTGATCAAAGGCCCGTTGTAAAAACGTGGAGTAAATCGTGATGACCGGACGCATTCCACTGGTAGCTAACCCCGCTGCCATCGTCACTGCATGCTGTTCAGCAATCCCCACATCAATATATTGATTGGGCAGGTTTTTCTGAAGAATATCCAGGCCTGTGCCCGTGGCCATGGCTGCTGTGATTCCTAAAATGCGGGGATCATTTTCCGCCAGTTTGGTCAGGGTGTCCCCAAAGACCTTGGAATAGCTGGGGGGCTTGGGTTTGCTAGAGGGCTTGGCTTTCCCGGTGGTCAAGTCAAAGGGATTTTGGGCGTGGTAGCCGACTTGATCTTTTTCGGCGATGGCATAGCCTTTTCCTTTGGTTGTTGCCACATGAACCAGGACGGGGCCGACAATTTGGTGGGCGCGATTAAAGGTATTGATCAGCTCTTCAATATTGTGCCCATCGACAGGGCCGATGTAGGTAAAGCCGAGTTCCTCGAAAACCGCTCCCACTTTCGGCACTGCTAGGCGTTTCATCCCCTCTTTAATGCTGCCCGTGAAGGAATGATCCACAAAGGGAAGTTGCTTCAGTTGATCGTTGAGGTTATCGGCAATAAATTGGACTTCCGGGGAGAGACGAATTTTGTTCAGGTAACGGGGGATCGCGCCGACATTGGGAGAAATGGACATCTCGTTATCATTCAGTACCACCATTAAGTTGGTCTGGGGTAAATGTCCAGCATGGTTGATTGCTTCTAGGGCCATCCCGCCAGTCAAGGCTCCATCCCCAATAATCGCCACAACTTTGTAGTTTTCCCCTTGGTGATCGCGAGCGAGGGCCATTCCCAATGCCGCCGAAATACTGGTGGAAGCATGGCCAGCCCCAAAGTGATCAAAGGAACTTTCTTTGCGATTGAGATAGCCAGCAATCCCATTTTTCTGACGCAATGTCGCAAAGTTATTAAACCGACCTGTGACCATTTTGTGGGGGTAGGCCTGGTGTCCCACATCCCAGACGACCCGATCCTTCTCAAAATCTAAGGTTTGATAGAGAGCCAAGGTCAGTTCTACGACCCCCAGGCCTGGGCCGAGATGACCCCCTGTAGCGGCAACCGTTTCTAAGTGCTTATCGCGGATTTGGCAGGCAACCTGTTTGAGTTGAGCAATAGATAAACCATGAAGTTGGTTCGGATGGGTGAGATCACTCAGTTGCATAGTGCCAAGGCCTCGAAAAGAATCAGTAAAGGGTAGAGCAATTTTAGTAGTTACCGAAATAAATTACGAAGTTCGGGAAACGACTGCGACATTTATCACCTTATCAAAACTCTGGGGTATCGAACTTTGCTGGGCGAGTCTCTCAGTAAATCTCTAACTTTTCCCCATAAGTTCTTTCAACTGTCAGTGCCGGCGGAAATGAAAATACTGACTTAAGGCGAGACGGTTCCAAGGAACTAGGTGGAAAATAGGACAGCCCTTTCTTGACCTAGTTGCACTAACAGAGTGTGTGTCCCGCCATTGGCCCCGATATAGGCTCTGCAAAATTAGACTGGGGAATCCATAAAAGTCTGGGGGGTAAATGTGCCGTGGAGACCATAGGGGATATGGTGTTTCAGGTGTAATCGAGCTAGGGGCCCCTGACTGACGTTGGCTGCATCTAGAATCACGAGATCGGATTTTTGCCGACTGGCTTCATAGGTCAAAACCAATAACCAACCCGCGGTTTCTTGGCTGGCTGAGTCCTCAGGATTGATTCGAGTTGGGTCGGGGACAAAAACTGGCTCGGTGACGAATCCCCGTGGGGCCGCACTCCAAAATTCTTGCGTTTGGGTTTCTAGATCAAGTCGCAAAATACCTTGGAGGGGGGCGTTACCAGTCGGATTGTCGGCGGCGGCCGTGTAGAGATAACGGTAGGGTTGACCAACATAGTTGGGGTGCAGACAGGGAAACTCACAACAGCGGGGATCAAGTTGGTTCATGGTGACGGCTTGGCTCGTTTTGTTGATCCGAATCCGCCACAGTTGTCCGGGAGGAAGGCTGGCAAAATCCACCTGGCGGTAGTTGGTGTCACTATCCAGGCCGGGGAAACTCTCATAACAAATGGAGTCCACCACAATGTCATCCCCGAGTTCAAAGGCATTGGCATGGTGGAAGACAAAGCAGGCGGGCATAGTGAAGTGTAAAGGGGTTCCACCTAACCGAGGTAAGAGCCAAATGTGGGTGGGGTGTTGAGGGTTAAAACTTAAGCATTCAGCGGCCCCTTTGAACCCCAATAGGTACGGAATCGGGTTGAGTTGGACAGGGTTTTGGAAAAAGATGCCGTAGTTGGGGGTAAGGGCAAAGTCATGGATGAAAGCAAAGCCCGGAAAATTATAGTCTTGTTCCAAAACACAACGACCATCCAAGGCAAACTCAAAGAGGCGCACGGCTGTGGTTAATCCTGGTTTGAGGGAAAAGTTAACCAATCGCTGTTGCTGGGGATCAAGGCGAGGGTGGGCGGCAAAGGCATCTCCGGGTTTCAACAGGCCATCTAAGTTAATTTCGCCCAAGGTTTCCAGGGTGGCCGGATTGAGTTGGTAGGGCCAAGCGGCTTCCCAAAGAGCTAAAAGTTTTGCGCCCCAATAGATAACCTGGGTATTAGCAATATTTTTCAGCTTCATATCAAAAAGATTGTTCAGCCAGCCACCGGGTTTAGGTGTGCCAAAGACCCCCCGATAGAGAATTTTTCCTGCCTGTTGCTCGGCCTGGTAGCCAGTGGTTTGGACATAGCGATTCCGAAAATGCACCTGCCCATCCTTAAAGGTAAAGGCACAAATCATCCCATCACCATCAAAGGGATGCTTGAGGGCTACACCGCCAATGTCCAAAAGTCCCGGTCCATTCCGAAATAATGTCCCAACCAGGCCGGGGGGAATCTCACCTGTCACCTCATCAATCCAGTAGTCATACTCATCTGGGAGTGAACGGGTTCCCCCTTGCCAATCTGTCAGGCTATAGGTCGGTAAATTCGCTGAGGCCTGGGGGTTTAGAGTTGGCATCATAATGGCATTTGGGGCAGGGTGGAGGAGAGGATGGTACTTGAGTTGTTTTATTGTAACGAATTGTAATCAGATTTTAACAATCTTAGATCTAATACAGGATTTAACCCAGATGCAGGTTAGACCAGTTAACAGGGGAGGAGTTAGTTAACCCTCAAAGCGGTCTTAGGCTCCAGGCCTGGAGGAAGGCAAGAATTTGTCGAAATTTCTTGATTCTCCCAGCTAAATCAAAGCCTAATTTCAGATTAATTTGGGCCAATTACTAATGGCTTAATGTCTAGGCTCAAGCTTTTTAGGCGAGGAAAACATTAGAGTTCAATTGAGATTAATTATTAATAGTCCTGTTGAGCTTTCTTTGGTCTATTAAGAGTTAGTTGGACTCTAAAAAGGTATTACCTACCGGCCAAGGTTTCTTGCCTCCCTCACCAACCTCTGATCAGCCCTTAATCGCCCTGACTGAGATGCTGAACTGGAAAACCTCAACTGGCATAGGACAATTAAGGGGACATTGCAGAAAAATGTTAAGCAATCATCAAGTTTTTCCAGATTTCCTTGACGCGACCCGGCCAGGCTTCTTAGAATCACCCTAGTTAGTCAGTCCTTAAAAATTTATGCAAAATTCAGTATGCATTTTTTAGTCTATGTTTACTGGATTTCGTAATTGCCTTGGTATTTAGCGGGTAATTTAAGGGTCGGCCTAGATTCTCTGGGTCGGTTAACAATCCTGCTTTGGTGAATTTGTTTAGGAGTCAATATTATGTTAAATCTGCGTCATCATCTTTTGGCCGCCCTGGCCCTGGGCACATTAGCCCCAGCATTTTTACCCTTGACGGTAACAGCCGCCCCCAAAGCAGTGCGAGGCGTAATTACTAGTATTGATGGGGATAATTTCACCTTGAAACAGCCTTGGGGCGAAGAAATTACGGTTGTGATTGATGGCAAGCGGCGACGCTGTGGCAGGGGCCCCTTTGAAGTGGGAACGGATGTGGCGATTATTCTTTTCCCTGATGTGACTCCTCTAACGGCTCAGCGTCTTTGCACTCGAATTGTGCCAGCCCCCCCCTATGTCGCTGTCCAACCCATTAAAGTTCCCATGACCAGCGCACCCCCGGCCCCTGTTTCTCGGCCAATTCCTGCTCCTCCGCCGGCCCCTGTCACCCCTCCTCCCGCGACAATTTTGTATTGATCGCCGTTAATTTCAAGGCCATCAGTTAGTGTAGGACGTGGAGTGGATATCGTGAAGTGGTTATGCGGTGGAATTGTTGCAGTCGCTTGGGGGATTTTATCTCTTGCGGCTAGAGCAACTCCCGTGGATTATGTTGCCAGTCAAAGGGGCCTGGGGGAACCCTCGATGCCTATGACTGGCCTGGCTTGGCTGGAATTACCGCCCCTGCAAGAGTCCACTCCTTTTTTACCGGACTTAGAGCGAAAAATTGTTCTAAAACTCCGAGAACGGCGGGTTTATCTCTACGTTGGTGAACAAGTCCAGGCCAGTTATCCGGTGGCGGTGGGTAAACCGGGCTGGGAAACACCTACGGGGACGTTTAAGGTCATGCACATGGTCAAAAATCCGACTTGGAAAAATCCCTTTAATGGCACTGTTGTTCCCCCTGGGCCGGCTAACCCCCTTGGGGATCGTTTAATTGTCTTCACGCCCATTGGCAATAAGGGCTATGCTGGCTTTCATGGCACCACCAATGAGTCTTTGATTGGACAAGCTGTGTCCCACGGCTGTGTTCGGATGAAAAATAATGATATTCGCGCCTTTTTTGAAGCTGTGGAACTAGGAACGCCGGTGATTGTCAAGCCCTAGAGACTTCTAAATACCCAAGCTGAGGAGATCAGGCCCATCTGGGGATCGGCGGCTAAAAATTAAACTTGCTCTCTCAAGCGGTCGTCTATTTCTAAATACTGTTTAGGCTCTAACAACCTTTATGACCTATTGCCTGGGAATCGTAACGCAGTATGGCTTAGTCATGGCCGCTGACTCTCGAACCAATGCTGGGGTGGATTATATTTCTACATATCAGAAGTTGTTCGATTTTACTGTGCCTGGGGAGCGGGTAATCCTGTTGGCAACGGCGGGTAACTTGTCCATGACCCAAGAAATCTTGACGATTTTACGCCGGGATCTCCGGGCCCAGGCCGATGTCAGTTTGCACACCTTGCCCAATATGTACGAAATTGCCCGCTATGTGGGATCAAAGGTGCGCCAAGTGATTGAAACCCACCGGGCCTGGTTGCAGCAGGACAAAATTGATTACCAATGCTCTTTTTTGCTGGGGGGGCAGATTCGGGGTGAAGAGACCTGTTTGTACTTAATTTACAGTCAAGGTAATTTCCTCCAGGCCACGCCGGAAACGCCATTCCTCCAGATTGGGGAGACCAAGTACGGTAAACCCATCCTGGACCGAACCTTAAGCTATGACACCTCCATTGAAGCTGCGGCCAAATATGCGTTGTTGTCCCTGGACTCGACGATGAAATCGAATATTTCCGTTGGCCCACCCCTGCACCTGATCAAATATGCGGCCAACACATTCTTAATTAAGCATCGGGTGGAGTTAGTGTTACGGGATCCCTTCTTGATCAAAATTCGTAAATATTGGGAAGCCTCTCTGCGTCAAGCTTTTGAAGGGATGCCGGCGATTGAATGGCAAGAGGGAGAGTTTGCCGATGTGGCCCTGTTGTCCGCCATTGATCCAGAGGTTCTTCCCCCACCAAGTTAACTCAGACTTTCCGGTATAGCGTTACTCATTGAGGGTGAGCCGGGGACAAGTCGGAAAATGCTTGGCGAGACGTTTTTTGACCTTTCTACTCCCTGAGAACAGTCTGCGTAATGCTATATCACTTCACCCATAGACAGAACTCTCCCTAAGGACTAGAAAACCTCAATGCCAAGAATGTCGCTGTCCTCAGCCAAGATTGTACCGCCCGGCCTGGGGGTAGGCTTTGCCCGGCCTTTTCCCTTAAATTGGGATTAGATGGGATTAGAGTCGCATCGCAACTATTCGACTGGGTCACATTGCAACTAGAAGTTAGGAGAACCCCCCATGAGTGCTGATGTCCAAGCCAAAATTGACAGCCTGGTAAAATCCAACAAAATTATGGTGTTTATGAAGGGGTCGAAGTTAATGCCCCAATGTGGTTTTTCAAACACGGCAGTCCAAATCCTCAATAGCCTGGGTGCGCCCTTTGAAACCTTTGATGTTCTCTCTGATTATGAAGTGCGCCAAGGGATTAAGGACTACTCCAACTGGCCGACGATTCCCCAGATTTATATCAATGGTGAATTTGTCGGTGGTTCGGATATCTTAATTGAGCTATACCAAAAAGGTGAACTCCAAGAGATGGTGGCTGTGGCCTTAGCCTCTTAAGGGTCAACAGTGGTAGCAATTGTCTTGAGACGATACAGATAATGGGCGGGTTGTTGAAAGTTCCAGGCCGGATGTGGGCAGGATTTACAGCGGTATTTCGCGGCCTGGGGTTTATTGCGCGGCATCGGCTTTGGGGGTATCTAGTTTTGCCCGCTGGTCTGAGCTTTGCCCTCGGCCTGGGGTTATTAGGGGGCAGTATTTGGCTCGTTCGCCATGGCTTGGCTCCTTTGGCTGTGGGCTTAAACCCGGCCTGGTTGACTGTCTATGATGTTCTAACCCAAATCATTGCGGTCTTGGTGGCCTTGTTTTTAACCTTAATTGGCTACCAGGCCCTGCTCCCCCTCTTAGTAATTCCCTTTTTAGGCCCCCTGCTCAATCAAACGGAAATAATTTTGACTGGTGAGGCCGTGGAGGTGGGTTGGCAACGGGATATGAAAAATGCCTTAGTGGGGATTTGGTTTGCTTTGCGGGATACCGGGTTACAGCTACTCTGCCTAGGGTTCTCCCTATTTTTGGGGCCGGGACAGCCGCTATTTATGGTGGTGATCAATAGCTACTTTCTGGGGCGGGGCAGCTTTGATTATTTATTGGAGAAGCATAATTCGACTCTCCGCCAACGTCAGCAGCAAACTCGTCAATTATGGCCGGAAATCCAAGGCCTGGGATTAGCCCAAGTAGTGGGATTATTATTGCCGATTGTGGGAATTTTGTTAGTACCAGCGAGTGGCCTGGTGGGGGCTGCACTCTTGTTTTATCAAGCTCAACTTCCCTTTTCCCCTAAAATACCGGAGCTAAACGCCCCTCAGAGAACCTAATCCCAACCGAGATGGCGCATCAGCTTTTCCACAAAATTGGTGTAAACCATGCCGCTCTGAAACTCTGGGGTTTCCAGTATCTTTTGATGGAAATTGATCGTTGTCGGTAGTCCGGTAATGGCACATTCCCGTAAGGCGCGCTTCATCCGCCGAATGGCACTGGCCCGATCCGGCCCCCAGACAATGAGCTTACCAATTAAGGAATCATAATAGGGGGGAATTTCATAGTCCGTATAAACGTGGGAGTCCATCCGCACTCCGGGGCCACCTGGGGGTAAATAACCGTTGATCCGGCCGGGATGGGGGCGAAAATTCCGCTCTGGATCCTCAGCGTTAATCCGACATTCAATGGCATGGCCAGTCAATTTAACATCATCTTGACGCAGGTTGAGACGCTCCCCTTGGGCAATCCGAATTTGCTCGGCAATAATGTCCAGGCCAGTCACCATTTCCGTCACTGGATGCTCCACCTGGATGCGAGTATTCATCTCCATAAAGTAGAAGTTATCACTGCCATCCAAGAGAAATTCAATCGTTCCTGCCCCGACATAGTGGATGGCTTTGGCGACACGCACGGCGGCCTGGCCCATTTTTTGGCGCAATTTTGGGGTTAAGGCAGGGCTAGGAGCTTCTTCTAACAGCTTTTGATGACGGCGTTGAATCGAGCAATCCCGTTCGCCTAGGTGAATGACATTGCCATAACTATCGGCCAAAATTTGAAACTCAATGTGGCGGGGATTTTCAATGAATCGTTCTAAGTAAACTCCTGGATTGCCAAAGGCGGCCTCGGCTTCCCCTTGAGCGGCGGCCAAGAGGCGACTGAGATCTTCTGGGACCCGAACTAAACGCATCCCCCGCCCGCCCCCCCCGGCTGTAGCTTTAATCATTAGGGGATAGCCAATTTTATTTGCAACCGTTTGGGCCATCGCTTCATCGGTGATCAGGCCTTCACTCCCAGGAATGGTCGGCACGCCACAGGATTTCATGGTTGTTTTAGCCGTCGATTTATCGCCCATGGCCTGCATGGCGGCGGGTGAGGGGCCAATAAAGGTAATTTGGTGATCAGCGCAAATTTCGGCAAAGCGGGAGTTTTCGGCAAGAAACCCATACCCTGGATGAATGGCCGTGGCATTACGGGTGAGGGCAGCAGCAATGATGTTGGGAATGTTTAAATAACTGCGGTTACTTGGGGGTTCCCCAATGCAGACTGCTTCATCAGCGAGTTGAACATGGAGGGCATGGCGATCGACAGTGGAATGGACGGCAACGGTGGCAATTCCCATCTCTTCACAGGTGCGTAAGATCCGTAGGGCAATTTCCCCCCGATTAGCAATTAAGATTTTCGAGAACGCCATGGTGAATCCAAAGGTGAGCAACCCCTAATGCTATCATTTCACGATTGAGTTCGGTGATCATGATCTTTGGGCCTCAAGCTAGGTTTTTTTAGCTTGTCCCAGGCCTGGGGGTCTTGGCACAACAGCGGGTCGAGAAAGCCAAGTTGAAATTTTCTAAAGGATTCTAGGGATTTAAAACTCTCTATGTAAAACTCTAGGGAGAGAGTGACTAAGATTTGGGCAAATAGTTTTGATATTGAAGGCAAGATAAATTTGCGGCCTCAATTCCTAACTTTCCCCCCCTTTTGATGGAACTTTCTGTCCAGATATTGGGCCTATCCCTTATCCCCTAGATAAATTTTATTCTTTAGGGATTGTCTAATTGATACATCCCCTAATCCAGAAACATTGAAAGCTGCAACAAAACTTTACATTTTAAGCAATCAATATTTCTGACTACCAATTAAAGCTCCAGTGGGGGATGCTCCTAGAGAGTGTGGGAAGGTGTTTACTTGGCGGTAGTGCCTTCCCTTTATGGTTCAGACCCCAGAATTTAAGGCAAAGCAGTTTAAGTCCTTTGGGGAAGTGTCTCAACCTCTATCCAGTAGGGTACTGGGGATTAAGCTCCCTATAGACCTTGATAAAGCGGTGTTCAATCTTCCGCCTAAAGAACGCGTTCCGTGGGTACGGCGTGTCATCACTGAAGCTGGCCGGCCTGGGTTATTCAACTAAAAAAATCTTAAGGTGATCCTCCCATGTCTGAATGAGTTTTCAAACCTTTACAACTAAATAAAAGCTGACATCTCACTGTCCATACCAGTTCTGGGGCTGGCAGATGAAACACCTATAACAGGGAATTTAACCCCGGTGGTATCTCTAAAGCAATCTCCCATTTTTCAAGCCAGCATTACTTGGGGGTAAATCTGGGGGTATGTATTCACACTATCTCAATGAGAATCGTTATGTATCAATGCCTTCAGAGCTTGATTGCATAGCCCCCCTCTTCGTAGAGTGCGGACTATTTTGGTTATTAGCCAATTTTGTCCGAAAAGACTGTGATTAAAATCACACCCAGGCCTGGTTCAGTCACAGATAATTAAGGACTGATGGATTCTTAACAGTTCCATAATCTTTCTTTTGAATTTTATTCAATGTTACGAATTTGTATCAAACTAGCAACTTGTGCAAATTTTTTGTATGGGATTGTCCAAAATAGAAGTATTTCTGGTGTGTTTTTTGGCTGATTGACAAATTGAGTCCGACTAATTGATTTCCCAAGGTTGATGTCCAATGAGTAAGCGTAATGACCGGTTTGGCCTGAGCAAGCGTACCTATCGTAAGTTAATGGGGACGTTACGCCATCTGTTTCGGCAACTCGGTCAGTGGCTGCGGCGGCGACTCAAGGGCGGTCAACGGCAGAGTCAACGGGGATTGCGTTTAGGGCGAGCGAGAGGATTTGTCCTGCCCACTGCGGTTTTAGTAGTTTTGGTTGTCTCAATCACCATTGGCGCGCTCTTGATTCGGAGCCTGAACCGAACGACACAAGTTTCAGGGCAACGCCAAGACTTAGAGGTGGTCAACCAGGCCACGCCAGCCATTGAACGGGCTAAAGCCAAACTGGAATATATGTTCAGCGAGAGGAACAGCCAGCTACCCAGTGGGATTCCGGGGGAAGAAACGCTTCAGAATATTATGCTGGGTAACTCGGAATATACGTTGTCCGATGAGACTCGCATTAATATTGCTGGTGATTCCGCCCTAGATAATGCTTGGTATTTTCAACCCACCCCCGACTCTATTGTAGCTTACTCGATTACGATGCGCCGTCCCAATGATACCCAGTTGAACCAGGCCGATAGTGTCAAAGCAGCAGCCCTCACCACCCGGAATCGTCCCCTGAAGACCGATGCAGCCTTTGCTGGGGAATGTAACGTTGTGGACACGACTGGGAGTGGGAGCGGGACTGAGGCGGGGTGGGATACGCTGGGCTCAGCAGATCTACGCAAAAACTTTCAGATTGATGCCTTTGTCTATACCACAAATGGCGGTGGTAAGGCTCTCGCGACGGTTGAAACAGTCCAAGAACGCCGATATACAAGGGGCAACAAATGGGGAGCTTGGTTCCGTAATGACCTAGAGATATTTCCTGGCCCGGCGTTTCGCTGGAATGGAGCGATGCATACGGAAGGCACAGTCTATATGGGAGGAGATCAATTTTCTGCCTATTTAGTCAGTGCGCCCAAATCATGTATTTATTCTCGGAAATCCTCTGAAATTACGTCCCCAGGAGACATTAATGACACCAATAAATTTTTAGGGCATTTTGTTTCTGGCACAATTCGGGATAACACCTTTGCGGGGACAACAATTGTCCATTCTATTGGCAGTGGTGATGCGTTAGTAACCACAGGCGATGCCAACCCTACAGCCCAAAACGTCACTTACAACCCAACCCGTGATTCCGTTAATCCTGGCTCTCGGACTCCCGCTTCTATTGCACTGAATCCGGTCAAAATTATTACCCAAGATGTGAGTGAGTCTCGGACTAGCACGGATATTTATAACCATGCCATTAAGGATAGTGCCTGGCCGACTCAGTTCTATACCCAATGGAAGCGCACCTACAACCAGGCCGAGGAAAAGCCCTATGTGGACGATACCTATCGCGCCGATAACCGCTATGGACCCAAGCCTGTTTATGGCAAAGACTTAAACACAGAAGATGCAGACCTGAAAATTCCGACTGGTTCTTCCGTTGGCGATCCAATTCCAAGTACAAATTGGAAGCTCCTGGCAAACGTCCCCTACAATGATCCCTCTACGGATAACGATGACAACAAGCCCAAGGAAGAAATTGGTCTGGATGGTTATTGGGAGCGGCGAGCGCGGGCTGAGGGCTTACGGCTGATTGTGGGGCAGCGTTTAGAAGTTGGGAAACCTTTGGAAGTGCCAACGGCTTGGACAAGTGGACGGGCCAATGAATTCATGCAGCATCGGGCCTTGTGGGACAATCTGGCGGCGGTGCAAGGGACTGTGCTTTATCCCTACAATGTGGGGAGTACCGGGGCGGTTGATACCAGCATTACAGACCCTCTTGGTTCTTCCACAACCCTCAATTCTGGGGGCGGTCAAACTCCAATCGCTTGCCTAGCCAGTGCCTATCATCCCGGAACCCCTCAAACCGCTTTACGCAGCATCAGATTTAATGAATATCGGGGTGTCACAGGTATTTCGACAACTGTTCCGTTTACTGACTTTTTAACAGGCCGAGGTACGGATGGCTGGGAATTTGCTCAACCGAGTTTTAATTCCTCAATGGTGACAGCTTTAACGAACTTGACTAATTTTTCGGCGGATCGAACCACAAGTGGCAGTCGTTACAAGGGAGCATTTCCACCAGTTCAGGAAAGTAGTGCTACAGTTCGGCCGAACTTTACTGATATTACCCACGGGGACTTTTCCAATCTTTACCGCGCTTTGCAACTTTCGAGTGGAAATCGGACGGCGACGGGCTTAAGTTTGGCGGATCAATCGTATCTCGACTCGGCGGCTTGTGGGGTTGGCTTATTGGCCTATGAACTGTCGGTGTTACAAGGGACGGATAATGCCTTTACAAGTAATGATGATTTCTATACCTCAACCCTGGGTAATGGCTCTGGTAGTCAACTTTTGAACTTAGATAATAATGGCACCGCCTCCAGTACAGATCGGGGTTTGCCCATTCTCTTCAATAACATCCCCACTGCTGTCGGTACTGCCACTGCCAACGAGTCGGAGTTTAGATATAGCATTGGGACAGATGGTGTACCCCTAGTTAGCTTGCAGCGGATCAATGTTAGTACTCAGTTAACAACAAATTCTGGCTATGCCTCACCTGAGCTTTATGTCAGTGGCCTGGTTTCAGATTGGTCGGCTCGGCCTGGAACTACGGGCGCGATTGCGAATGAACAAAACAACACCCGTTTAGCCCGACTCATTGCGACCCGCGAACAGGCTGCCCATGATATGCTCACTTCCTATTCGGCCTCTACCTCTACCTATGAGTGTGGTCTGAAGGGGTTAACCAACGCACGGCAAAATCTGCGTACTTTATTCTGTTTAGGTGAACTGGGTGCAGCAGGAACAAATGCCGCAGGATATGCCTCTGGAACTGGGAAAGACCTCTGGCTGCCGGGTAAATTTGGGGCGGTATTGGCCAGTAGCCCTGCAAATCCAGCCGGTTCACCCTTACAAACAACATTGACCCTAGCTGCTAATAATCCCAGCCTGAATTACAACTATGACCTGACTTGGTTGAATCGGTTGGCAGCGGGTGACAGGGTTTATATCAGTGGGAGCGGGGTTTATACGGTTATTAGCTGGAATTCATCCACCAGAGCCTTGGTTGTCAATACCGCCACGCCAATTTTTGAATCCGGAACAGGAACAATAGCCGGATCACCGATAGCTTGGACAAGTTTAGCCGCCGGGACAACGGTAACTCCTGCATTTACCTTCAGTAGTGGTTCTTCCGCTCAAGGGCCCATGACTCGTGGAAGTAACTTCACCTTCTCAGGTACTAATGCAATTGATACCAGCCTTTTACCTAGTTCTCTCACAGGTTCAAATGCTCCAGCAAACCTGAGTAATGCCCGGATTGGCTTTCGTTTCAGCGGCACAGACTATGTTGGCACTCTAGTCACAGCCACAACCAACCAACTGAGTTACGTTGTTAATATTGATGGCTCTGGTACTAATTTTACAATTCCAGCCAGCACCCCAATTGCGCTACTAGAATATCCAATCATAAACGCTGCTACAGTCAAACGCCTACCTCTTTACACGTTTAATACGGTACAGAAATATACGGCTCTCCAACCCCTGTTTCGGCCTACAGGTGGTACAGCAGTTAATCCTAATGATGTGAAGGCCACCCCGCGGGCGATTGGTTCTTGGACGACACCGAATAGCACCTCTACAGCATTGTCAGACACAAATCAAATTATCGGGCCAGCAGCTACGGATCAAGTTTATAATGTGGCGTTTTTAGATGGTGCCTTGTTTAATGGCCGGGAAGAAATGAATGTCCGAGCGATGGATATTAACCTGGGGCTGTTGCGCGCGACTGGGTTAGGTACAGATACCTGGCTGCCGATGAGTGGCCTGGTCTATGCGGCCCGGGAAGATGGGATGCGAGAAGATGGGATTGCTCGGCCGACTGGGACTTGGATGAATGCAGCGGCTAATCCTGGTACTGATCCTGCTCTGGGGAGTTTTGGTATCTCGATCAAGCCCGTTGACTTCTTTGCCGATCCAATGCGCCGTCCTCATGGATTTAAGTTGAGGAATGGTCTCAGGCTAGATCGGGTTGGTTTAACCGCTGCTAAAAATGTTCGCGGACTATCGTTTATCAGTGACAACCCCGCTTATATTGAAGGTGACTTTAACTGGCACACGACTAATGGCACAACGGGCGGGCGAATCGAAGAGTTTACTCAGCTTTTGCCTAATGATTTTGATGCCACCACTTTTTACACCAACCGGACAACTCGGAATACAAGCTTTGCTCGGCCTACAACAGATACTTGGCGGCCCACTGAAATTTTGGCTGATGCGGTAAGTATTCTTTCGGGTAACTTCTGCTCTGGATCGGCTAATGACTACTGGGCTGAAGCCTATAACGATACGGTGACTGGGTTAGGCGCAAACTCACCCGAAAACTGGGCAATTAATTTTCCGAGTGCTAATAATGGAACTGCTGAGGTTGTTAATAGTCCTAGTACCTCTCAGATTTATCGCCAATGTGGTGCTTCGGCCAGTTTGAGAACTTCTTACCTAAATGCTAATCGGCCCCGTGGGGATGGCACAGAAGGCTCAACAACAGGTGGTTTACCTGCCAATAGTGTCTGGGTGCGGGAAGATCCCTTTGACCCCAGTACACCCGTTTATGTCAACCCCAATGGCCTGCCGATGCAACTGACCTATACGACAGGGGTACGGGCTGATTTTACGAATGCCTCCGGGGCCTGGTACAACGCGTTTACCGGGGATAATGGCCGCTCAGTCATGTCCCCTTCTGATACCCGCACAAATGCCGTAATTGTTAGCGGTACGGTTACGTCTCGGCCCGGGCAGTCTTATGGGGGAATGCACAACTTCCCAAGGTTTATCCAGGCCTGGGGAAATCTAAATCTCTGGATTCAAGGCTCATTCCTGCAACTGAACTTCTCCACCTCTGCCACTGGCCCCTTCGATCAAGATCGTTGGGAATCTGGTTCTGGTGTTCCAGCTTTGACCGCTTACACTTTTGCTGCTGACACATCCAATGAACGGATTAACTACTACGGAGCGCCCACTCGTCGTTGGGGATATGACCCTGGATTACAGCTTGCGCCTGCGGGGCCTGTGGCGGCCCGGTTTATTAACAAAGATAAGGCTCGAAGCGTATTTTTCACCGAACTACCTGCTGATGATCCTTACATCTTGCGTTTGCGTTGCGCGTTTGGCCCCAGTGGCACGATTGACCCCTCAGTAACCGGATGTCCGACCTAGAAAAAATTGGGAGAGTCTGGATGTTAACTCTATCTTCAAAAAAACTGCACTGGCGAACTGCCCTCAATCAAGGCTTAACAATGGCAGAGTGCTTATTAGCTGTTGCTGTCACTGGCATCCTGTTGGCTGGCCTGGCTCCCCCCCTGTTTATTTTGCAAGCTACCCGAGTCCAAAATGCCCGAATTGAACAAGCTGTAACCATCGCCCAAGGGGAAATTGATGATATTGGGGTCAAGATTGCCTTGGGGAAAGCCCAGTTTACGTCGGAGTCAGCATTTACGGCGGTACTTCCTCCTGTCTCGACCGCATCTAGCCTTAATTCTCAAGCACCTCCAACCACGACCCAAACCTGTAGCATTATGCCCACCTCAGCCACAGTGGGTTGTATTCGCACCCTCGGTAGTCAAGAATATGTGGTGCAACAATTCCGCACGGCTGGAACGGCAACAAGAGACTTTAGTAACTTTAATATGCAGGTTCGGGTTTATAGCCGCCGGATTTTCCAAACAGGAGGAGTTGGGGCAGCAACCACAAACCCTGGTACCCCGATGAAAGCAACCTTTACTGCCTATCCCGATGCGTCTGGCCGCCCCCTAGTAACCCTGACTACTACCCAAATTCAAGGGAGTTATTGCAACGACAGTTCTTCGAGTACCGCCTGCTTGCTTCAATAACCTATCACAAACTAATTTTAACCATCATCCCTGTAATATGACTAATTATCAGCCAAACCGTTTTAATAAGATTTCTTTCTATCTGGTTATGCGGAGTAAATCTGGCTTCACCCTTGTGGAGTTGTTGGTGGCAATTGTGATTGGTTTATTGATAACCGCAACATTGGGATCTATTTTAGTTAATATTCTCAGTTCAGATAGTAGCCAAACTGCAAGGTCAGAAGTGGAGCAGGATGTTCAGTCAACCGTTAGCTTTATTATGTCGGACTTGAGCCAGGCCAGTTATGTGTATGATGGCAACTGTATGCAGGGGCAGGGTAGTGCGTCCAGTTCTAACTCGACTAATTTTTGTCCAGGCCTGGTCAATCATATCCCCAGCCTTGGGACTGGCATTACACCCGTTTTAGCCATGTGGATTTTGGAGCCAGTTCCCTATTACGGCACAACCACGCAAATTCCAACAAGCTGCTCGGGCCTGGGGGCATTACAGCAAGATTGTTCCAGCCTACAAAGCTCTCGACGCGCCTATAGCTTAATTGTCTATTACTTAGACACAACAACTAATTCTCAATTTGGTGGCTTGGCTCGCTTACGGAGATATGTTTTACGCAAATATACAACTCTCACTAGCAGTTCAATGTCAATTACAACAGGTTACGTTGATCCATTCCCCAACGATTCCAAAATTGCTCTCTTTCGCCGCTGGCCCTATGATGGTGCTGACAGTGCAACTAATCAACAATCTTCTTTGCCATCGAATAATTTGAGTCTCGCTCCTGTTGTAGCTGATTATATTGATGCGAATTGGACAGGGGTTGCTGCGACCCCTATTGCCTGCCGGACTAATCCTGACTATATTCGTACTCCCTTAACCTCCTCTGCCAATAGTTTTTATGCCTGTGTATTAAACAAATCTGATAGTACAACTGGTACTCAGTCTCCCGGTAAAAATACATCTACATTTGTTTATCTTCGGGGTAATACCCAGGGTAAATCAGGTTTTACAATTAGTACTGGAACCCAGGTTCGTCCGGTTGTGACTGCCATTGTCTTAAGTAAAGGGGTTTCAGATAATGATCCCTACTAAACTAGCACCACTTTAAGCGTTTTGGGGTATTGACGATCAATCTAGCTTCTAGGGTATTGAAGGTCATTTTAGTGGTTCATCCAGTTATAAATAAGGCATAGGTTCTGATGCGCAAGCTTAACTCTCAAAACTCTGGCTTTTCTGTTGCTGAGATATTTGTAATTGCTGCAATTATTGCGGTTCTCGTTGCAATCGGAGTTCCTAGTTGGTTAAGCTTCTTAAATGGACAAAGAATGCGAGTTGCCCAGGTTGATGCTGCCTCTGCTTTACGTCTTGCCCAGGCCGGGGCGCGCCGGGAAAATCTTCAATGGATTGCGGCATTTCGGACTAATAATAATCGAGTTCAGTGGAGTGTGAATCGGTCTAGTACGCCAACAAGTCAATGGAGCTGGGTTGATTTGGCAGGGAATAGTGCTGATCAGATTCAAATTAGTTCTACAGCCACAAACTTTACGACCAGCAGTGGTATTTACCAATTTTCCTTTGATTATGATGGCCGGGTGAGTGCTTCTAATTCGATTCCAGCCCGTATCACGTTTCAGCCTCGTAATATTACAACAGCCGCCCAGCAGCGTTGTGTTCGCATTTTAACTCTTTTGGGAGCATTAAACTTAGATAAGGGATCCTCCTGTAACAGTTAGATACTTAACAACTTCTCGTGAGACTACTATTTGTAAAGTATCACTATAGTTTTATTGTTAACCTATTACTTACAGAACATGAATGATCAAGAGCTTTTTACTGCCTTTATTCAAGCCCTACTTCAAGGAGAATCTACCCTTATATCCAATCCTAGTTATCGGGTTGAATCGGCCTTTGGGACACTGCAATTAGTGGATAATAAGTCTGGTGTGATTGCCACGGTAAAGCTTGGGGAAAACCCAATTAAACTATCGGTTAAACGCCATATTAATTGTTGGGACGAACTCCGGCAAACCTTGGGACAATTCTCGTTCTTTCCCGATGTCAAGGCCCTGAAGACTCCCTTAGTTCCCTTCATCCAAATTGCGATTCCGGAGGGAGATCAGTTGTATGAATCTCTAGCCAGTGAAGTTTGGCGGAGTTGGCGGCGGGGGGCAGTCAAAGCGGTCAAGATTTTAGTAGAGGGGCAATGGCACACTGTCCAAGATATTACCTGTAGCAGTGGCGTGGTTTTTTTTATTCTTGATGCCGGGCCTGGGGAAGTGCAGACAACAGGGAATACTCAACTGGCCTGGTTGGGGCAAGCCACTGAATCATAGAGGCCGAGGTGAAGACTGATCAGCTATTCTATGGGACTTTTCTATTCCAGACTTGTTTGATTAGGGAATTGATAGCTGGCCTGGCAGATGATTGTGTTTTGAGTCCAGCGCGCCCATTGTCAAAGAATCGGAATATCCCACTGATGGAATATCTAGTTTGGCAGTGATGCTCCAGAATTGCCGTTGGTATTTATTTCACTAACCTGCTGGGACTAGATCCTTAATTAGTTGACAATACCAGGCCCCCAAATCCGCCAAGGCCCGATCTCGATAGGCTCCATAGCGTTCCTGTTTAGCGCGAATTCGTTTTTCTAAGGGTGGCATAATCCCAAAATTCGGCGGCATCGGTTGGAAATGTTTAACATCGGCCGTACTAATGTAGTGAATTAAGGCCCCGCTCATCGTGGTTTCCGGTAGGGTCACAGGTTCAAGATTTTGGGCCAACCGCACAGCATTGGCTCCCGCCAACCAGCCTCCTGCCACCGCTGCCGTATAACCCTCGGTTCCCACTAATTGCCCCGCCGCGAGCCAATGGGGTTGATCTTGAAATTGCAGGGTTGCCGTTAGGAGTTTCGGCGCATTCAAGAACGTATTCCGGTGCATCACCCCCAAGCGGACAAATTCAGCATTCTCCAGGCCTGGAATCAGCCGAAACACTCGTTGCTGCTCACCCCAACGTAAATTGGTTTGAAAGCCAACTAAATTCCAGAGTTGCCCGGCTTTATCTTCTTGCCGCAGTTGTGCCACGGCGTAGGGCCTGGGTTGTTCAGGATAGCGAGGATCACTCAAGCCCACTGGTTTTAAGGGGCCAAAGGTCAAGGTTTCCATCCCCCGGCGGGCTTGTTCTTCAATAGGTAAGCAGGCTTCAAAAAACTTGGCTGTCTCGCGATCAAAATCCTTTAAGGGGGCCTGTTCCGCAGAGTTTAGGGCTTCCCAAAAAGCTTGATACTCGGCCTGGGTCATTGGACAGTTCAAATAGGCAGCTTCCCCCTTGTCATAGCGAGAGGCCAAAAACGCAATCTCCCGGTTAATGGTTTCCCCCACCACAATCGGACTAGCCGCATCAAAGAAACTGAGGTAGTCCAGGCCTGTGAACCGTTGTAAATCTGCTGCCAACGCCGGACTAGTCAAGGGGCCGGTACACAAAACCACAATCCCAGCGCGGGGAATTTCGGGAAGTTCTTCACGACGCAATTCAATTAAGGGATGTTCAGCTAAAGTTGCCGTTAAATCCTGACTAAACTGCCCCCGATCCACTGCCAACGCGCCCCCAGCCGGAACTTGATGTTGATCCGCCTTGGCAATCACCACCGAACCCAGTTGCCGTAATTCCTGATGCAATAACCCCGCCGCCCGATCACTGGCCATCGCCCCAAAGGAGTTACTACAGACCAGTTCCGCCAGATGTTCGCTGTGGTGGGCCGGGGTTTGCTGAGTTGGGCGCATTTCCCATAAGATCACCGGCCATCCTGCACGGGCAATTTGCCAGGCCGCCTCAGTCCCCGCTAACCCCCCGCCGATCACATGAATGGGTTGTTGTGTTGACATAATCAATTAATTTTTAACCATCCAAAAACTTGTTGGGCTGTGAGTTCTAAATCTACTTCTTCTAATACTGGCAACTTACACCCTTCCCGGCAAACAGTAGGTTCTTGGTGGGGGGTAAAGATGAGGACAGAGTAATCATCCGGATCAAGCATCCACCCCAACCGACAGCCATACTTTAGGCAATGTAACAGGTTATCAATAACACGATTCGCCTTCTGAGCCGGTGACAGGATTTCGATTGACCAATCAGGGGCTGCCATAAAATTATCTTCTGGCTCTCCAACCTCGTTGACTTGAATTTGACTCCAAGGGATGACGGCAATATCAGGCACAACAGAACGTCCAGCAAATGTACAGCGTAGCTCTGGCAAGGCGGTGTGAGTTTCACTATGACGATTAATCTCAGTCAGCAGGCGCATCTGGAGAAGCAAGTGTCGAGTTTTTGGCATTGGCTTTTGAATCGCCACCCCATCAATGTATTCCCAGGCCGGAGATTCTTCGATATATGGAAGTTCAAGAAATTCTTCAATCGTTAGAACTCGAGCGAGAGAGGCAGTCATGGTTTTAATAAAGGGCTGAGCTTTTGCTATCAGTATAGGAGATTGCTCTGGTTGTCTCATCGTTGAGTGGAAAGCATTAGCTCATCACTCATCTTTCGATTCACCTTTGAAGCCAGCACTTGACTTCCACCTCTTCAACTAATACTATAGTATTCAAATTCAAGAAGACAGATGTTCTACTACTACGGCAGAAAAAAGCAAATAGCCAAGCACTACCCCGCTCCTAATTTTGAAGCTATCATTGAGCCGTTTGCAGGTTCAGCTTCTTATTAACTACACGGAGAAAATTGGAAAAAAATATCTTCTTGGTGGAGAGAGACGAGCGTGTCTCCGCAATTTGGAAATGGTTAGTTGATGAAGCAACGCCACTTGTAATCAAGAATTTACCCGACTTAGCGATCGGCGAAAAAAGCTCCGAATTTCTTCACATTATTCATGCTGCCACGAAAATGGCATTTCACTATAAAACTATTAAAGTGACTCCTGTTCTTGCTAGAAACTGGGAGATTAGTAAACAATATATGTCTGAAAATTTATTTAAGATTAAACACTGGAACATTATCTGTGGAGATTACACGTTAGCCCCCGATATAGAAGCCACTTGGTTTATCGATCCACCCTATAAAGAGGATGCTGGAAAAGGTTATCGCTATGGAAGCAAACTTATTGACTACAGAAAATTAGCACAATGGTCGAGGAAAAGGAAGGGAGAAGTGATATTTTGTGAAGGTCATTATGGTGATTATTTGCCATTCAGATCATTGCTAGATTTAAAGGGTGTAGCAGGAAAAACCAGCAAGGAATTTATCTACTACCAATCCGATAGAGCCAATAAGCAACTTGAACTTTTTCAATTTTTAACTAAATAGGGAATTTCATGATCTTCTGATAAGTCTGTTTGTACAAATGAACATTAATTAAAGCTACCCAGCCTTTTCCCATCTTCTCTTTACCACTTACTTTCATGCCTGTCACTTTAGTATTCCGACCTTCTGTTCCACTAATATTCCCCCAATCACTTGTAATCAGACTATTTGCGTAGAAAATAGCTGTGACTTTGGGATTGTTAAATTCATGTTCACTTTTTACAAAATCCCAGACTAATCCCAACAATTCTTTGACTTCTTGATGATAGGACTGCCAAGTAATTCCTTCTAAAGCATTAATTCTTGGTTCTCCTGCTCTGAGATTTGTACCTTTAGTGATATTTCCAACCGTACATTTAATCTCTAGACCGACAGGATAATTACGCAATTCTTCCTCCGATGAGTTTTCACCTCCCTTGGGGATAACATCAGGATGACCTTTCTCTATGGGGTTAACTATTGCTTCTGTCACTCCTGCTATAGAATGGCAAAACATTGAGCCAACAATCGAACTTGTAGTTTTATAATCAATATTTTTGTAAACAGTCGGAGGAATAGTTTCTAGAAATTCATTTGTTTGATTTAGTGGAGACTCTATATGTTTAGTATTCACTTCAAATCCGCAAAAAATATTAAAATTAGGATTAATAATGTATGTCATTTAATGCCTGCTCAACTTCAGCTATCAAAATACTGGCAGTAGTGTTTAGAGATGTTGAGACCTGAAACAAGACGGACAACGTGGGCGATTTTAAGCCACGTTCTATCTGACTGACATAGGTACGATGTATACCTGCTCTGTCAGCAAGCTCTTCTTGCGAAATCTTCGTTAGTGTTCTGTATTTAATCAGAACCTGCCCAAGAGCCTTATTAATGTCTGTCATTTAAAAATCGTCTCAGAAAAAGAGACCCTGAGTCTACAGACAATAGTATTCGAGAAGTTCTGAAGCCTGAATAAAGCTTCCTGAATAGAGTAAATTTGCTCCTGGGCTAGATACTTGTGAGTACGTCTAAGCTATTGAATAAACAGGAAACACAAAAAACAACAGCAAGTGAGCTTAGAAGTTTTGCTGATGCCGTACCAAGTTGAGAAATTCTTCGCGGGTTTTTTGGTCTTCCCGGAATACACCCAACATCGAACTTGTCACCGTCCACGACCCAGGCTTTTGCACCCCTCGCATCACCATACACATATGGGAGGCTTCCATGACCACAGCCACACCTTGGGGTTCGAGGACTTCATTCACCGCTTCGGCAATTTGGCGAGTTAGGCGTTCTTGGACTTGGAGGCGGCGGGCATACATCTCGACAATCCGAGCCAATTTACTCAGCCCGATCACCCGTTGATTGGGAATATAGGCCACATGAACTTTGCCAATAAAGGGCAGCATATGGTGTTCACAAAGGCTAAAGGCACTAATATCGCGCACCAGTACCATCTCATCATGGCCTTCATCAAATACCGCCCCGTTGACCAATTCTTCTAGGGATTGTGAGTATCCGCCTGTGAGAAACTGCATTGCCTCGGCCACCCGTTTGGGGGTTTTTAGCAGGCCTTCCCGCTCCGGATCCTCCCCCACACTCAGAAGCATGGTTTTGACAGCGGCCATCATTTCATCCTTGGCCACATCAACCGGTGGGGCTTGAATGAGGGGTTCTTTGCCTTGATGGGTATTCCGGTCGGGGAGGATGGGAGCCGTAGTCGGGCGTTTTCCGTTGGCAGGGGGATCGGGCAAATTAAGCGTGTTGGTAGAAATCGTCATGGCGATGAAATTAGTGAAAGGAATAGGTTAAACAATCAACAAGCGCGGTCAAAGCTTTATCCGTCCGAGGGGACAGTCAGAGGGTTCCGCCCAAGGGCATTAAGACGAGTTCTTCCACAAGGGCCTGGGGCGGGAGTTGAATGGCATAGAGAATAGACTGGGCTACGCTTTCCGGCGACAACATGGACGTGCGGTCAAAGTTTCCGACAATCGTTCCTTGATCCCAGATGGGAGTATCCACAGCACCCGGACAAAGGGCAATGACCCGAATTCCATGTTGGCGTTCTTCAGCGGCTAAGGTTTTTGTGAATCCCATCAGGGCAAATTTACTAGTGCAGTAGGCTCCCCAGTTGGAAAACACCTGTTGCCCGGCAATAGAAACCACGTTTATTATCGTACCGCACCGCTGGGATCGCAGGGAGGGGATGAGGGCCTGGGTACATTGCCAAATGCTGGTGACATTCAGGTTAATAATGGCTTGCCAGTCTTCTAAGGACATTTCTGCAAGGGGGGCGGTTTGAGCAATGCCAGCACTATTAATCAGAATTTGCACCGGCCCCACCTGATCTAGAACCTTTGTGATTTCAGCTTTGACATTGGGGATGTCCGCTAAATCAAGGCTAAAGGTGGGGGCTTTGACACCGAGGGCGATGGCCTTTGCCGCTACCTGGGCCAACTTTTCTTGATTACGCCCTACGAGAACTAAGTTAATCCCGGCCTGGGCCAGGGCTAGGGCAGTGGCAGCACCAATTCCACTACTGGCTCCAGTAATGAGGGCGCGTTGGGGTGAGGAGGGTAACATAAACTGGGGGATTGTAGTGAATGAATGGGGTAGTTTAGCTGGCCTGGGTAAAGACTCCCATGCGGCGGAATTTTTGATAGCGTAATTCGCGGCGTTCGGCTCCACTCATGGCCTGGAGTTCGTTTAAGTGGCGCAGAATGGCTGTTTTGAGACTGTCAGCGGCCTGGACGGGATCACTGTGGGTGGCACCAACGGGTTCAGCCAGAATTTCATCAATAATTCCCAACCGTTGCAAATCCGTAGCCGTAATTTTCAAACTTTCTGCGGCCTGGGGCGCTTTTTGGGCATCTCGCCAGAGAATAGCTGCACAGGCCTCAGGGGGAGCAACACTATAGACGGAGTGCTCAAACATTAAGACCCGATCCCCAACCCCGATGCCCAAGGCTCCACCAGACCCCCCTTCCCCGATGACCGTACAAATAATTGGCACATTCAGGCGAAACATTTCCCGCAAATTACAGGCGATCGCCTCTCCCTGGCCAAATTTCTCCGCATCGACTCCAGCCCAGGCCGCGGGGGTGTCAATAAAGGTCAAGATGGGCATCCCAAACCGGTCGGCATGATCCATTAACCGCATTGCTTTCCGATAACCACCGGGGGAGGCCATGCCAAAGTTCCGCAAGACATTATCTTTGGTGTCCCGGCCTTTTTGATGGCCTAACAACACTACGGGCTGTCCATCCACACGACCAACCCCCCCCACAATGGCTGGATCATCGGTACCCCGCCGATCGCCGTGAAGTTCCATCCATTCATCGCTGATGGCCTGGATATAGTCGAGGGTGCTGGGGCGGCGGGGATGGCGCGCGACTTGGAGCTTCTGGCCTGGCGTGAGTTGGCTAAAAATTTCTCGCCGGACTTGGGCGGCCCGTTGCTCCAGTTGCCGGACTTGCTCGGCCACATCTACCCCTAACTCAGAGGATTTGTCGCGGACTTGTTGAATTTGGGCTTCGAGTTCGACCAAGGGTTTTTCAAACTCCAATAAGAGGCGGCGTTCAGGGGTAGCCATGTCTTGAGTTTCCTTAGAATTTATATATTAGTCATAACAATCGGTCTGATAGAGTCAGTTCTCAACACTATTGGGGGTAAAGCGGCCAAAACTTCCCAACCACAAACCAGGCCCTGCGCCTAAATCCCTAACAACAGCGGTACGAATCCATGTTTTTGAGAAACGTCACCAATTTTCTGCATCGCCTCGACCGTAATTTGATTCCGTCCCCAAGAAAAATTAGTGTGCCAACCTTCAAATTCTAAGAGCATCGCTTCAGCAAAACAGGCAAACATCTGCCGGGATGGAACATCCATATTCACAATGGACATAATGCGCCAATCAATATCTAAGCTGTGCTCAACGATGCCGCCATTAAGGACATAGACCCCAGGCCGTTGGAGTTTTGTCCCTAGATTTTTCGGGTAGCCACCATCAATCATCAAACAGGTTTCCTTGAGGGTCTCGGCTTGAATTTCTACACCCTTGGGCATACTGGCGACCCAGACTACAATATCGGCTAGGGGTAAGGCTTCTTCTAGGGGTAAGACTTTGCCGCGACCGAGTTCATCTTGGAGGGACTGAAGGCGTTCGGAGTTGCGGGCCACTAACAGCAGATCAGCCACATCTAACTGACTATCTAACCAGCGACAGACGGCACTACCGATATCCCCCGTTGCCCCACAAACCGCCACTGTGGCCTGGGATAGGTCAATACCCAGTTGGGCCGAGGCTTGTTCAACCTGTCGGCAGATGACATAGGCGGTGTGGGTATTGCCTGTGGTGAATTTGCTGAAGTCGAGTTCAACATTGCGAACTTGAGGCATCTTCTCGAGGTTGAAATTCTCAAAGATAATCGAGGAAAATCCCCCTAAGGCTGTGATGTCAATTCCATGTTTTTGGGCGTGGGCCATGGCGTTAATAATTTTACGGGTTGCAGCTTTCATCCGTTGTTGGGCCAGCATTTCCGGCAAGAAGCAGGATTCGACATATTTTCCCTGAATGGTTTTGCCCGTGATGCTGGTCACCGTAATCTCATCCACAATCTGGGGCGGGGCCATACACCAAAATTCCAGGCCTTGATCTGCATATTCGGGATAACCTAAGTCTCGGGCAACAGATTGAGCATGATCGAGGCTGGTGAGATGACCAATAAGTCCAAACATGGGCAGTTGATGAGGGGAATATAAAGGAAGATAAAGAAAACTATCAGAACAAAATATATGGCTGATACGTTAGAGTCTAACTTAGTCCTTGCAGTTTTGAACCAGACCGGGGCAAGTTGGGGATCAATCTCTGGCGGATCGGGGTTAGAGGGGAAGGGATAAACTAGAGGAGTAGGGCTGTTGAAGCCAAGCTAAGTTTGCCAAGTTATATGGATAGGTTGGGCCATTCATGACCGTTTCCCCGACTCTTAAGCCTAAACTCAATCAACTGAAAACCCTGTTTGCGGAAATGGGCCGGGCCCTGGTTGCCTATTCCGGCGGGATTGATAGCTCTTTGGTGGCCAAGGTGGCCTGGGATGTTCTTGGAACCGAAGCCTTAGCGGTGACCGCAGTTTCCCCCTCCTTACTGCCGGAAGAATTAGTCGAAGCAGAAGATCATGCCTTAGACATTGGCATTACCCATAAATTAGTGGAAACCCAAGAATTAGCCCGGCCCGGCTATGCGGCTAATCCCGTCAATCGGTGCTATTTCTGCAAAAGTGAACTCCACGACACCTTAAAACCCTTGGCTCAAGCCCTTGGCTATGACTATGTGGTGGATGGGGTGAATGCCGATGACCGCCAAGATTATCGTCCGGGGATTCAGGCGGCCAAAGAACGGGGGGTGCGTTCGCCTTTGGCAGAAGTGGGAATTTCCAAGTTAGAGGTGCGGCAGTTAGCCAAAGAACTCGGCCTGGCCTGGTGGGATAAGCCGGCCCAACCCTGCTTAAGTTCCCGGTTTCCCTATGGCGAAGAAATTACCCTGGAAAAATTGCAACGGGTGGGGCGGGCCGAACAATACCTCCGCAAATTAGGCTGGCGAGAATTACGGGTGCGCTCCCAGGCCACCACGGCCCGCATTGAACTCCCCCCTGGACAAATTAAGCAATTTATTGCCGAAACAGATTTAGAAGCCCTCGTCCAGGCCTGGCAAGAATTGGGCTTTACCTATGTGACGTTGGACTTAGAAGGCTTTCGCAGCGGCAAATTGAACCAAGAATTACCCTTGGCAGCCCAGGTTTCTTAACGGGGGTTTACCGTCCTTTGGGGCGAATTTGCTGGCACTCAGCCTTGGTTAAGGGTCGCCATTGGCCTGGGGTGAGTCCCGCTATGGATAGGTTCTCAATTTGGCAGCGGATTAAGCGCAAGGTTGGCAAACCCACGGCTGCGGTCATCCGTCTGACTTGGCGATTGCGACCTTCTCTAAGGGTTAACTCTAGCCAGGCCGTTGGAATTTTGGCTCGATGGCGAATCGGGGGATCACGCTCTGGTAAATCGGGAGAAACTGGAAGATGGTGAACCAGGGCTGGACGAGTAAAATAATTTTGAATTTTTAAGCCCCCTTGGCGCAGTTGTTGCAGTTGAGCCGCGGTGGGTTGCCCTTCAACTTGGACCCAATAGGTGCGGCGGTGCCCGTAGCGGGGATCACTGAGAAAGTGTTGCAATCGCCCATCATCGGTCAGGAGTAACAAGCCTTCGCTATCGTGATCTAAACGCCCGACTGGATAGACATCCGGGATGGGAATAAACTCCTTCAGGGTGGGGTGGGAAGCCCCTGGTTCTGGGCTAAATTGGCTGAGCACCCCATAGGGTTTGTAGAAAATTAGATAATGCTGGGGCAAGGCTATCCCTGATTGATTCCGGCAAGCACGGTATTATCCTACTGTGTCCAAAGTTATCTATGCTGGAAGGTAGCGATTGGATACGTTCATGACCCGCCTGGCACTTCTCAGCACCTCCGATAAATCTGGCCTGGTTGATTTGGCTCAAACCCTAGTTGCAGAATTTGGGTTCCAACTCCTCAGCAGTGGTGGGACAGCTGCAACCTTAGCCGCTGCCAATATCCCGGTCACGAAAGTTTCAGACTATACCCAATCTCCAGAAATTCTGGGGGGGCGGGTCAAAACTCTCCATCCGAAAATTCATGGCGGCATTTTAGCTCGGCGAGACTTAGAGGCGGATTTAGCAGACCTAGCTGCCCAGGCCATGGAACCCATTGATTTGGTGGTGGTCAATCTTTATCCCTTTCAGGCCACCATTGCCAAAGCCGATGTCTCCTTTGGGGATGCGATTGAAAATATTGATATTGGTGGGCCAACGTTAATCCGCGCCGCCGCTAAAAATCATGCCCATGTCACGGTTCTCTCCAATCCCAGTCAATACGCTGCCTATCTCCAGCAGTTGCGGTCAGCAGGAGCCAGACCTACTCCAGAATTTCGCTTGCAATGTGCCCAGGCCGCCTTTGCCCACACCGCCGAATATGACCAGGCCATTGCCAATTATCTCCTGACCGCCGCTGACTCGAACCCAGATCAACCGTTGCCGGCGACGTTTACCTTGAGTGGTGTAATTCAGCAAACCCTACGCTATGGTGAAAACCCCCATCAAGCCGCGGCCTGGTATCGGACTGGGACAACTCCTACGGGTTGGGCCGCTGCCGATCTCCTCCAGGGCAAGGAACTCAGCTATAACAATCTCCTAGATTTGGAAGCGGCCCGCTCCTTAGTGGCGGAATTTTCCGATCAACCCACCGCCGTCATTGTTAAGCACACAAATCCCTGTGGGGTTGCCACTGCTTCAACGCTCAAGTCAGCCTATGAGCGCGCCTTTGCCGCCGATAGTGTCTCCGCCTTTGGGGGCATTGTGGCTCTGAATCGCCCCTTGGATGCAGAAACTAGCGAACTATTAACCCAAACCTTTTTAGAATGTGTGGTTGTCCCAGGTTGTGAACCCGCCGCCGTGGCCCAGTTAGCCCATAAGCCCAAAGTCCGAGTTTTAGTGGCTCCAGATTTGACTGTCGGCCCCCCCTTGCCCATTCGCACGATTGCTGGGGGTTTTTTGGCCCAAGCCGCTAGTGAACAAGCCCCCAGCCCAGATCAATGGGAAATTGTCACCCAGTCCCAGCCCACTCCAGAGCAGTGGCAAGATTTAATCTTTGCCTGGAAAGTCGTGAAGCACGTCAAGTCCAATGCCATTGTGGTTGCTAAAGAGTTACAAACCCTCGGCATTGGGGCTGGGCAAATGAATCGGGTTGGTTCGGTGCAAATTGCCTTGGCCGATGCTGCTGCGGCTGCCCAAGGGGCTGTTTTAGCCAGTGATGGCTTTTTCCCCTTTGCAGATTCTGTCCAAACCGCCGCCGCCGCCGGAGTTAAGGCCATTGTTCAACCAGGGGGCAGTTTGCGAGATCAAGAGTCCATCCAAGCGGCTAATGAGCTTGGCCTGGTGATGGTCTTCACGAATCGTCGCTATTTCCGGCATTAGAGCCTCGGTGGCCATCATGGTGCGTTTTGGCATTATTAGTGATCCCCATATTGCCCTACCGGAAACCCTGCCCGAGCCGAGTCGCCGCTTTCCCCTCGTGGAATTTAGTATTCCGGCTTTTGAAGTTGCCTTGGCTGATTTAACCCAGTTAGGGATTGATTTTCTCCTATTACCCGGCGATCTAACCCAGCATGGAGAGCCAGAAAATCATCGCTGGTTGGGGGAGCGTCTCCAAAAACTCCCTTTCCCCACCTATGTCATCCCCGGAAATCATGATTTGCCCGTGCCGGAACCGGATGGTCGCTCCATTGGCTTTGCTGAGTTTCCCCTGTTTTATCCCCAGGCCGGCTATGTGGATCCCCATCAGCATTACTATTGTTGCTACCCGGCCCCAGGCTTACGCTTAATTGCCCTCAATTCCAACACTTTTAATGACCAGGGGAAGCAAATTGGCTATCTGGAGTCAGCACAATGGGCCTGGCTAGAGGAAATCTTAGGGAATTCTGTCCCGGAGCCGACCCTGACGATGGTGATGATCCACCACAATGTGATTCCCCATTTACCTGATCAGGCCGAGCATATCCTCAGTCGGCGTTATATTTTGGCCAATGCGGCTCCTTTGCGACAACTCCTGAAACAGCACCAAGTGCCTTTATTAATTACCGGACACCTCCATGTGCAGAATATTGCCTATGCCGAGGGATTGTATGAAATTACCACTGGTTCCCTAGCTAGTTATCCCCATCCCTATCGCCGCGTTGAAATCCCCCAGTTAGACGCTCTCGAACCGGAAGTCAAAATCACCACCCACTATGTCCAAGCCGTCCCCACGGCCCCAGATTTACAGGCCCATTCTCGCCAGTGGTTAGTTAATCGCAGCTTGGGGTTTATGGCCTGGTATTTGACATTGCCGCCCTTAAGTTTGGATCAAGTCCAGGCAGATCGTCTTGCCCCCCAACTGCAAGAGGTTTGGGCCCAGGTTTCGGCGGGGGATGCGAGAGTGGAACTACCGGACTTACCTCAACCTGTGCGGGCCTATTTTGAGAATTTTAGCCACGTCTCCCCGACAGGCTGCCCAGAACTCAGGGATAACAACACGCAGTTTCGCCTTCAGGCCCGCTCTCTTGCCGCCAGCAAGGTTGACCCCCATGGCCTCCGATAAAATATATCCTCCGACTTCAGGACGGGGAGTGTCAATGCCCTTAGCAACCCTTTGTCAAACAACCAATGCCCAACAACTTCTGGAAATAATTGCCACTGAACTTCAGCAAATCCCCACTCCAACTGGGCGAGCACAACTGATGGCCTGCTGTGATGTCTTGGCTGGGCTACGATTTGAGAAAGACCTGATTCATGCCATCTTTCGGGAGGAGGTTATGCAGGAATCCGTCACATATCAGGATATTTTGCAAAAGGGAGTCACCCAAGGGATTCAACAGGGGGTACAGCAGGGAGAAGTAACGGTGGTCTTGCGTCTCCTCCAGCGTCGTTTTGGTGAGGTTGCCCCAGAGTTATTAGGAAAAGTCAGGGCCTTGTCTGTGACCGAATTGGAGGCCTTGGCTGATGCGTTGCTGGATTTTGCTGATCTTGCCGCCTTCCCGGCCTGGTTGGGGTAGAGGATTTTTGTTTACATCCTGGAGGAAGATTTCATGAAAACAGTGGCCGTGATTGATTACGACATGGGCAATTTACACTCGGTTTGTAAGGGACTGGAGTTTGCCGGAGTGGAGCCAATCGTCACGGATCAGGCCAAGGATATTCTGGATGCCGCAGCGGTCGTGTTACCCGGGGTGGGGGCCTTTGATCCAGCCATGGCCCATCTCCACAAGCGAAACTTAGGCGAACTCCTGCCCCAAGTGATTGCCCAAGGAAAGCCATTTTTAGGCATTTGCCTCGGCTTGCAGATTTTATTTGAAAAAAGCGAGGAAGGACAGTCCCCCGGCCTGGGTATTTTTGCCGGCACCGTCAATCGCTTCCAGGCCGAACCCGACTTAACCATTCCCCACATGGGCTGGAACCAACTTCACCTCAGTCAACCCCAACACCCCCTTTGGCAGGGCTTGGAACCAGAACCTTGGCTCTATTTTGTCCACTCCTTTTATGTTGCGCCTACCCATCCTGACCTGACTGCCGCCACTGTCACCCATGGCCAACAGACCGTCACTGCCGCCATTGCCCAAGATAACCTGATGGCCGTTCAGTTCCACCCGGAGAAATCCGCAACCACTGGCTTAACCATTCTCAAAAACTTTGCCAGCCTCTTCTAAAGAGGAAAGTCTATGGGTAGGATATTCATGATGCAGGGAAAAGATCGTGCCGTTTTCTGATTTACCAAACGCTGCCGAGATTTGGCAAAATACCTTGGCCTGGCAACCGAATGAACAACAACAGCAAAAATTTGCCGCCTTTTACCAGGCCATGCTGACGGCCAACTCCCAATTCAACCTGACCCGCATCACCGATGCCAAGGACTTCTGGGAAAAACATCTTTGGGATGCCCTCAGTGGGATACAACCTTGGTTAACGGATCTGGCCCTAAATCCGGGCGCATTGGTGGTGGATATTGGCAGTGGGGCTGGTGTGCCGGGCATCCCCGTGGCCCTGGCCCGACCTGATTGGCAGGTTACGCTCCTAGAGGCACGCCGCAAAAAGGTCAGTTTTTTGGAATCCTTGCCCCAACTCTTAGGTCTGACCAATGTGAACGCGGTTTGGAGTCGGGCCGAAGACTATCACCCCCAGGCCAGTTTTGATTTCGCTTTGGTACGAGCGGTGGGGAATATTCAGCAATGTTTGCATTTCGCCCTACCCTTAGTTAAACCTGGGGGCTTAGTCATCCTTTATCGGGGCCAATTTCAAGCGAGTGATAACCATGATCTGGAAAAAGAACTCAGTCATGGGCAGGCAACTTTAGAACAGGTTCTGGCTTGGCAAACCCCCTTGACTGGTGGCACTCGCCATTGCCTGTTGATTCGCCGCCCTGGCCATGCCCCCCGCCCCCATTGAATTTAACGAGTGAAAGAGCTTATCTTACCCAGAGATGGCCAGTCTCAACTCGAGTGATCCCCCGACATAAAGGGGTATCTCCACTGGCCTGGTTCAATTTTGTGAGTCATGTCTCATGTTTGGTTTAGCCTTGCCCCTCCCTTGCCCGTTGGCCATGCATATTCCCGATGGCTATCTCTCTTGGCCGGTGAGTTTAGTGAATTGGGTCATTGCCTTGGGCTTGATTGCAGTTTCACTGCGGCAGGTCAAGGAGAGCTACCAAGACCGGACTGTTCCCCTGATGGGAGTGGTGGCGGCGTTCATCTTTGCCGTTCAGATGATTAATTTTCCGATTCCCGGTGGCACCTCTGGGCATTTGCTGGGGGGGACCTTAGCGGGGGTACTGGTGGGCCCTTGGGCCGGGACATTGGTGATGACGGTGGTCTTTATTGTTCAAAGCGTGTTTTTCCAAGATGGGGGGCTGACGGTTTTGGGTGCCAACATTGTCAACATGGGCTTAATTGGTACCTTCGGTGGCTATTATGTGTATTTAATTTTACGGCGAATGTTTGGCTTCCAACGCTGGCGGGGGATGGCCATTGGGGCGGCGGTGGCGGGTTGGCTGAGTGTGGTGGTGGCGGCCTTAGTGGTGGCTTTGGAGCTGGCCCTATCGGGAACGGTGCAATTACAGGTGGCCCTGGTGGCGATGCTGGGGTGGCATATCGTGATTGGGATTGGAGAAGCCATTATTACGGTCATGGCCCTGAGCTACATCTGGAAAACTCGTCCGGATCTCTTCTTTGATCCCCCCCATCGCCCCAAAAAAGCCTTGCAGTATGAATAATTTCTGTAATTTCCGGGGAAATTTTCTGGGGCTTTCTAAGCTATTCTTACGGCCTCCGGTCAATCCAGCTATCGCCAGCCCCATCCTGCCATCTCAAAAATCAGCCCGCAAAAACTGATCAATCGTTAGGTCTTAGGTTTCTATTTGTTCAGGACAGTTTGTGTAACGCCCTATGACTCCATCTGATCCTCCGCCTAAAAATCGTCTCGTCTGGTTAACCGGCCTGGGGACGGCTTTGGTCATTGCTGTGTTTATTTCTCCCTTGGCCAGTGGAGATCCCGATGGCTTAGATCGGGTGGCCCAGGATTTGAAGTTTGATCGCCAGGCCCATGAAAACCCGCCCGCCCGTCAGTTACCCTTTGCCCAAGTCTTTGATGAATATGCCCTACAGGGTGTCCCCACAGGCCTAGCAACGCCCTTAGCCGGTTTAATTGGGACTCTTATTACCTTTGGCTTGGCTTGGGGCCTGGGAAAACTGGTGATTCCGAGTCAAAAATCTCCCGCTGACCCTCCTGAAAGCTAAACTGTTCTGGCTGTCGCCCATGCTCCTCCACATTCATTCGGTTTTACCAATCCAGGCCGCCGTAAATTCAACCCCCTGGCAAACCTTAACGCCTCCTGGTCGGATTTTATGTGCTGGATTGGGTGTATTTGCCATTGCCTTGACCCCCAATGGCCAATGGCTGACTTGGTTAGTGTACGGTTTGGCTGTCCTTGGCCTGGTGATCTTGAGCCAGATTAACCTGGGGGAGTTGGGGAAGCGGCTGGTGGTGGAGTTGTTATTTTTGAATGTGATTATCCTCGGGACGCTCTTTCGCAGTGGCGGGGATGTGGTTTGGAGTTATGGGCTAATTCGCATTACCAGCCAAGGCCTGGTGATTATGGGCAGTGTGGCCGCCAAGATGCTTTTATCCCTGATACTTTTGAATATTTTGACCCTGACAACTTCCGTCAGTGATTTAATCCACGGCCTGGCCCGCCTCAAGGTTCCCCCCTTGCTGATTGGAGTTTTAGGGGCGATGTATCGCTATCTGGGATTGCTAATTTCAGAATTTCAAGCGACCCATCGCGCCGCCCAGGCCCGGAACTTAATGACAACTCCTGGAACAATCCGTTTAGTAATCAGCCATAGCATTGGAAGTTTGTTTATTCGTACCTATGAACGGGGAGAACGGATTTACCAGGCCATGGCCGCCCGCGGGTCTGGAATAGCCCATAATTTTGCAGTTTCCCCCTATGATCCGACTGATTCCCGCCCAGATTGTTACGCCCTGATGGTCACAGTCCTGATTGCCGTTGCGGGGCAAGTATCTCATTATCTCTAGGCTGAGGCTCAGTTTATGAGTCCGTCAATGTCCCCAAATGGCTTGCCCTATCCCCGATACACCGGCAACGTAAACTGAAAATTACTGCCTTGTCCAGTTGAATCAACCCAAATTTGCCCATAGTGGGCCCGAATAATTTCCCGACATAGGGATAAACCAATGCCATAGCCATCAACTTCCGGGTTGGCATGGAGGCGATACTGTTCCTCAAAAACCTTCTCCTGCTGTTCTCGGGGGATTCCAGGCCCGGTATCGGAGATACTAACTTGTACTTTTTGAGTGGTGCGATGGAGCGCGCTGAGGTGAATCTGCCCCCCTTCCGGCGTGTATTTATGGGCATTATCTAGAATATTGACTAACACCTGGCGCACCCGATCCCGATCCGCATGGACTGGGGGAATATCACTGGGGAGGTCGGTGGTGATTTTCTGTTTCTTTTGGATGAAACTATCCCGTAAATCTGCTAGCACGTCCCGACAGAGATGATTGAGATCTAGTTTGCGGGGATGAATATGCAAGGTTGAGCTACTGCCACGGGCGGCCAAGAGTAGATCTGTGATCATGTGTTCAATCACCGTGGTCTGATAGCGGGCATGGTGGAGCAGTCGATCCAGGGTGGCTGGTTCCATTTTGCTGGCGACGGTTTCTGACTCTGGATGCCAATAGTTATCTAAGGTTTCCAGGGCTAAACTCACCGCAGTTAAGGGATTTCGCAATTCATGGGCCAACAGACTAATAATCCGATCCTTAAACTTAAGGTGATCCCGGAGGCTTTCAATGTCCTGGGTAAGTTGGAAAATTTCATCGGCCATCCGCATAAATTCAGTGGTGTAGCTCAAGGACGCGGCTATCGCGCCTGTTTCCGCACGGCCTCGATTAGCCTGGCTCTCTAGTTCCTGTTGCCAGCGGGGCCACCAATGATCGACTTTTTGCAGGAGTTTTTGCCCTGCTAGGGTTTGCCGGGGTTCTGGGCTAATTTTTACCAAGGCGGGGGTGGCAATTAACTTGAAATGTTCAACCAAGTAGGGATGCTCACAGACTGAGATCACCTTGAGGTCAAAGCCATAGGGGGAGAGCAAAGAATGGAGGTGGGCTTGAATTTCTTGCACCCGCTCCTTCATTCCTGGCCGTTGATCGACAAACAACAACAACTTAAGGGGAGATTCAGCCCCATCGACAGCAGCAGAAAACAAGTCAGGCGAGGACAAAACTCTAACCTAAAGACGACTAGCTAAAGATGCCGAGGAGTAACAATCGCCTTAGCCATCCTAATGGAGAACAGGGGACAATCAGCCAGGTTTGAGATTTCCCTCTCCCATAAGTCTCATTGCGAATATGAAACGGGATCAGGGTCAGAGGATGGACTGAGTCTTTGATTCACAGTTAACTCAGTTTATCTCTGACCTGGCCCCTATCACAACGACCCGATACACCCCTTAACTCCAGAGTAATCGGCAGGGCTATCCCTCTCCAGAAGCCAATGGGCCAGTGTAGTCAGTAAACAAGTCAGTGATGTCTCCCTAAACCTGGGTCGGCACATCCACAGGGGCGGCGGTTAAAGCGGCGGGAACTGGTTGACTGAGGGCGGCGGCTAGTTCTGGAGGTGGGGCTTGGCGACTGGCGGCATTGAGATATTCCCCAGTTAAAATTGGGGCAACGGCTTTCATTTCGTGCTTAACCGTAAATAGACGTTGGGCCTGTTGGAAATTTCCCCGCTCGTTGAGATGCTCGTTGGCAATTTTTTTCCGCAGTTTGACAATAGCATCCATAATTGCCTCTGGGCGGGGGGGGCAACCAGGCAAATACACATCCACGGGAATCAGCTTATCAACGCCCCGCACGGCCGAGTAGGAATCCGAGCTAAACATCCCCCCAGTAATGGTGCAAGCTCCCATGGCAATCACATATTTGGGTTCAGGCATTTGGTCATAGAGGCGGACAAGGGCTGGGGCCATCTTCATGGTGATCGTCCCGGAGGTAATGATTAGGTCGGCCTGGCGGGGACTGGATCGGGGAACTAAGCCAAAGCGGTCAAAGTCGAACCGAGAGCCAATCATGGCGGCAAATTCAATAAAACAGCAGGCTGTGCCATAGAGGAGGGGCCATAAACTAGAAAGCCTGGCCCAGTCATAAACATCATTCAAGGAGGTGAGGATGATATTCTCCCCTAGCTCTTGGGGAATTTCCGGGCGAGAGATCGGATTCTGAATGGTTGGCACAGGGGTATTGGTCATGGGTGTTCACTCAGCTAAGGAAAGGGAGAGGCAGAAATGAAGTCAGAGGCTAATCACAGAATATAACGTTACAGAGACTGTTCTAAGACCAGAGACCGGGTATGACGATTGCCGATATGCCGCGAGGAGGGGCCATACCACCAACTCAATTCTAGAACGACCCTGAAACAGCCTTAAACGAGCTGGTGCTATCCAGTGAAGTCATTTTCGGCCGAGATCATCTCTAGGGGCTGTTCTCTTCAAGGGGGATGGGGACAATTCTCCGACATCTACGGAGATGAGCGTTCCCCAGGCCTGGAATCGTTTGCCCAGAGCCATAGTAACAAATCTATTTGACCTGACTTCATGTTTGAGATTGATAAATCTTTGGCCTGGGTTTAGGGGGACTTATGTCCAGATCAAATAGAGGTAGATTATGGTAAAAACTACTATAATTAAAAACAGCTAATTTTACCCACCCCCACTCCTGTGTTTGCAACCCTTGCTCCCCCCAGGCCAACCCTCGATCCCCCGGCCTTAGTTGCGGCGATCCAGGCCCTGAAGACAGAACTCAATGCGGTGATTTTGGCCCACTACTACCAGGAGCCAGGCATTCAGGATGTGGCGGATTACATCGGGGATTCTTTGGGGTTATCCCAACAGGCTGCCCAAACCTCAGCTCAGGTGATTGTCTTTGCCGGGGTACACTTCATGGCTGAGACGGCCAAAATTTTGAATCCTGATAAACAGGTGTTACTTCCCGATTTAGATGCCGGTTGTTCTCTGGCGGATAGTTGTCCGGCGGCAGAATTTGCGGCCTTTAAGGCGGCCCACCCCAATCACCTAGTCATTTCCTATATCAATTGCACGGCAGAGGTGAAAGCCCTCAGTGATATTATCTGCACCAGTGCCAACGCCGTTAAAATCGTCCAGCAGATTCCCACGGATCAACCGATTATTTTTGCCCCTGACCGTAATTTAGGCCGCTATGTGATGGCCCAAACCGGGCGAGAGTTGCTGCTTTGGGAGGGCAGTTGTATTGTCCATGAAACTTTTTCCGAAAAACGGATTATTGCACTGGGCCTGGACTATCCTGATGCCAAACTGATTGCCCACCCTGAATGTGAACCCGCCATTCTGCGCCATGCGGACTATATTGGCTCAACGACTGCTCTGCTGCACTATACCCAAACTAGCCCGGAACAGACCTTTATTGTCGCCACTGAGTCAGGCATTATTCATCAAATGCAGCGGGCTAACCCTGAGAAAACCTATATTCCGGCCCCATCCATTAGTAATTGCAATTGTAATGAATGTCCCTATATGCGGCTGAATACCCTGGAAAAGCTCTATTACTGTATGGCGAACCAGTCTCCAGAAGTTACCGTTCCCCCAAACATTGCCGCGGCGGCCCGCAAACCGATTCAGCGTATGTTAGAACTGAGTCGCACTTGATGCCCGGAATCTAAACGTTTGTGGCCATAACATCTCGAGATCGGTTAAATCAACTTGACCTGTTGCAATTGGAGAGGTGGGCAGAATCCGTTCAAGGTAAAAAACTTTCCGGAAAAATACTCGAACGCTTACCCAGTGATCCCCAAGAAGCCACTGTTGCCGTCGCCAGCCTCGATGATCATCACTTGGCCTGGGGCACTACTGGGGCAACCTTTCCGCTGATGAGTGTGGTCAAGCCATTTTTATTACTCTACTTACTGGAAACCTTAGGGGCTGAAGTCGTTTTTCAAAAAGTTGGGATGCAGCCCTCAGACCGGCCCTATAACTCGGTGGTGGAATTGGAAATTGATCAGGGCTGGCCCCGTAATCCGATGATTAACAGTGGAGCTATTTGTCTGGCGAGTTTATTGCCGGGGGAGTCCGCAACTGCCAGATGTGAAGCCTTCAGGCAATGGCTAAATCAGGTCTCTGGGGCCCAACTCGTCCTTGATCAGCAGGTTTTAGCCCAAGTCAATGCCCATCCCAACTGGCAAAATCGGGGAATTACTCACCTGTTAAATTTGGCGGGTCATTTTGAGCATCCCCAGTTAGTCTTGGATAGTTACAATCAAATTTGCTGTTTACGGACAACGGTAACCGATTTAGCGGCCCTTGGCCTGGTTCTGGCGGGAAAAAATCCCCAGATTGGCCCCAAACATCGGCAGTTAGTGAATGGGATTATGCTCACCTGCGGACTGTACGAAGACTCGGCCCAAATGATGGCCCAAATTGGCCTACCCATGAAGTCAGGGGTGAGTGGAGCCATGGTTGCTATTATTCCCCAGGCCGGTGCCATAGCTGTGTATAGTCCTCTCTTGGATGAGACGGGTAATTCTGTCTGGAGCTTGGCCCTATTGGAAGAAATCTCACAGAGCTTGGAGTTGAGTATTTTAGGCTAACTTCCCCGATGATTTTCTGGTTAAGGCATGGATTCAAGCAGCCTATTTTTCTCTCTCAGGAATTCACCAATCAAATAAAGAGACCCCGTTAAAACGAGGGGCTGGGGTGTGGGGTGTGGGGTGTGGGTGGCCTGGAGGGCAGTGGCTAAATCAGGATGGGTCATCACCACGGGCAAATCATGGCCAATCGTTTCGGCTAGGGTTTTTAACTCCATTGGGTTGAAGGCATCATGGCCTGGGATGGGAACGAGATGAAGATGATCCTGGGGGCGTAAGAGGGCGGTGAGAAGGGCTTGGGCATCTTTGCTGGCGAGAATTCCGATCATCCAGGTGACGGGAGCGAGGCCCTGTTGATCTAAATATTGCCGGAGTAGGTGGGCGGCTGGTTCGTTGTGGGCCCCGTCTAGGAGGATTTGTCGTCCCCGCCAGACCAGCCATTGTAACCGTCCTGGCCAGCGAGTTTTGGCCATCCCCGTGGTGACGGCCTGGTCAGAAATCTGCCAACCTTGAGACTTTAAGCAGTCAATCGTGGCTAGGGCTAAGGCCGCATTCACCAGTTGCACATCACCCGCTAAGGGGAGGGGGAACCGATAGTCGCGCCACATTCCCCAGGCCTGTTGCGTAAAAATCCCACTCAGATATTCGGCTGGTGCAGGGGTGAGGATCGGACAATGGAGGGCCTGGGCGCGTTCGAGGATCACACTTTGGGCCACAGTCGGCATGGGGCCAATGATGGCAGGGCGGTGGGGCTTAAGAATGCCAGCTTTTTCTGTCGCAATTTCCGCCAAGGTATGGCCTAAACGCTGCCAATGATCCCGACCGATCGAAGTAATTACAGTCACAAGGGGCAAATCACACACATTGGTCGCATCTAACCGCCCCCCTAGTCCCACTTCAATGACAGCAATATCTACCTTTTGGCGGGCAAAATACAGCCAGGCCACAGCCGTAATGATTTCAAACTGGGTCGGACTTTCCTCTAAGGCAGTGGTAGCAGCAATTACATCCTCCAAGAGCGTGACCAAATCCTTGGAAGCAATGGCCGCTTGATTCAGGCTGATCCGTTCTGTCCAATCCACCAAATGGGGGGAGGTATAACAACCCACGCGATAACCGGCTGCGGTCAACATGGCCGATAGATAGGCACAAACCGACCCTTTGCCATTTGTACCCGCAACATGAATGATCGGCACATGGGCCTGGGGATTGCCAAGTTCCTTGAGGAGGGCCTGGATGGTTTCTAACCCCAAGCGCACCCCAAACCGCCCATAGTTGCCCAGCAATTGATCAACAATTTTTTGGCTCACAAATATATCCGCACCTTGGGTGATTAATGTGATCGTAAGCTAGGATGCACAACCGATTAAGTCCCAACCCATTCATGGCTCCTATTTCCAAAGCTGTTACTGCTGCTGATATCCTCCAGGCCAGTCATCGCCTCCAATCCATTGCCCATCACACCCCTGTCATCACCTCCCAAACCGTTGATACCCTGACCCAAGCCCAAGTTTTCTTTAAGTGTGAAAATTTTCAACGGACAGGTTCCTTCAAATTCCGAGGAGCTTACAACGCCCTTTGTCAACTGACTGACAGCCAACAACAACAGGGAGTTTTAACCTACTCATCTGGAAACCATGCTCAGGCCCTTGCCCTTGCCGGAAAACTCTTAGGAATCCCCATCACCATTGTCATGCCTACCGATGCCCCTGCTGTCAAATTAGCTGCAACTCAGCAATATGGAGCCGAAATTATTCTCTATGACCGCAACCAGACCACCCGTGAAAGCCTTGGACAACAATTGGCTAGGGAACGCAACCTGACCATCATTCCGCCCTACGATCATCCCCATGTCATTGCGGGACAAGGAACCACGGCCCTAGAGCTTTTGCAATCCGTTGATGCTTTAGATGTAGTTTTAATCTGTTGTGGGGGTGGCGGACTCCTGTCTGGCTGTGCCATTGCCTTAAAGGAGTTTGTCCCAACCTGTCGCGTGATTGGCGTAGAACCCAAATTGGCTGATGACGCGACCCGTTCCTTCTATAGTGGTCAACTTCAAACCGTGTTGAATCCCCCCACAATTGCCGATGGAGCCAGAACCCCTAGCTTAGGAACCTATACCTTTCCCATTGTTTTAGAAACCGTGGATCAGATGTTAACCGTATCAGAAGCGGTCATTGTCCAGGCCTGGCGCTTTCTGGGAACCTATCTGAAACTGGTTGTTGAACCCACCGGAGCCTTAGCCACCGCTGCCCTCCTAGAACTCGCTACATCTGGGGCCTGGGCTGGACAACGAATTGGAGTCATTTTAAGCGGTGGTAATGTAGATTTATCCGACTGGTTCGGTCGTAACTCCCTGTCCTAACGTTGCAGCAGTTGACTATGGCCAGACTTCTCCTTGGTGAACCCGCCCCCTGGTTTACCTTACCCAGTTCCGTTAATCCCCAATACAACATTGATACAGTGGGCGGTCATCGGACAATTTTGCTGTTCTTAGGTCATTGCAGTGCGCCAACCATCAAGCGGGTTTTAGAAGGGTTTCTGACTCTCCAAACCGAACTAGCCACCGAGCGCATCCCTCTTTTTATCATCAGTATTGACCCCCATGATCAGCCCCTCCAGTCCCTGGTTGATCCTAATGGCTATTGCAAATTTCTTTGGGATTTTGAGCAAGATGTGAGCCGCCTATATGGGGTGATTCAAACCGATAAAAAAGGGCAAGACCAATATCATCCTCAAGCTTTTATCCTGAGTCAACGGCTGCAAATTGTCGGAATTTTTCCCATCCAAGGCCAAGCCAATTTTCCAGCCCAAATTGTTGATCTTGCCCGGAAACTCCCCCCAGACCCGCCCTTAACTATTGCCACGCCCCAGGCCCCAGTTTTATTTGTCCCCCATGTTCTTGAACCTAGCCTTTGTCAAAAACTAATTGCCCTCTATGAAGCGGATGGCGGTCGGCCCTCTGGATTTATGCGACAAGTGGATGGCAAAACTGTAGAAATTATGGATGATGGCTTTAAGCGGCGACGAGATTTACTGATTACGGATGAACAATTGCTGGCCCACCTCAATGCCTTAATGGCCCGCCGTCTGCGCCCGGAAATTCGCAAAGCCTTTCAGTTTGACATAACCCGCTTTGAACGATACCTGGTGGCCTGTTATGAGGAGGAAAGCCAGGGATTTTTTAATCGCCATCGAGATGATACTACCAAAGGCACCGCTCACCGCCGTTTTGCCATGACCCTCAATCTGAACACGGGTGACTATGAAGGGGGGTATCTGCGGTTTCCCGAATTTGGGCCTCACCTCTATCGGCCTGGCGTTGGTGAAGCTGTGATTTTTTCCTGTTCCCTCCTCCACGAAGCTACCCCTGTCACCCAAGGCCGCCGCTATGTCCTCCTCAACTTTTTCTATGATGAACCTGCTGCCCAAATCCGTTCACAAAATCTTGAGTTTGTTCTACTTTCCGATTTACCTCCTTCCCCAGCCACTAAGCCAGAACAATAAGAAAACAGATGTAAAACTAGAAACTTAATCGATTCCCATCTGTCTGTAGGGCTGGTCAAAATGGGGATAGCAGTTGTTTGAATTGCAACAGGGCAAAGCACCACTATGAAACGCCGTATTGATACGCTCTCGTCCAAAGCAGGACTAGGGTATAAGTTTTCTAGGGGTTAACCGTAACCGTTGTAATTTGAGCAATGATGTCATCAAAGTCCTGATCACCACCACCAGGCAAATCCTCAAAGCCAAACACGCCACTTCCCAATAGACGAATGTGGTCTATTCCATCCTGATTAAGACTTAGGAAGGGGATGTACATATTGCTGAAGTCAGCGTTAGGTGTTGTGCCATTGGAAATGATAAAGGGCAGAATCAGGTTGCCAAAGGCAAGATTTTGGAGACTAATGTCCAGCTTGCTCTCGTTAAGGGGCGCATTGAAACTAGCAACGGCATTATCAAAAGCAGCCTGAGCATAAGCAAGAGGATCGCCTGTGGGAAGAACTCCATTAACCGCACCCGTAACAGCATCCGCAATATAAAAGCCAATCAAGTTATCGTAAGCAGCTTCTCGATAAAACGTTAGCCCAACATTAGCTGTTCGACCAGTCAGGTCATCTGCGATGCCATCTCCATTGGTATCAAAGTTCAAGTTCACTAAATCGATTGCCTCAATAGTTGCACCATTGATAGCCACGTTACGACCTACTCGATCAGCTTCATTCGCTAGATTGATCGTGTTATCAAAGTTGGAGGTGCTGACATTAAAGATGAGGTCATTAGAGCTACTACCACCTTCACCAAATACCAGGGAAAATTCGTTGTTGCTCAGGTCAGTTAATTGCGCCTCATCTTGGGTAGAGAGGAGAACATCCCGATCCTTCCCTGCCCTCAGATCATCCAAAGTGCCACCAACCACCAGCATAAAACCGAGTCTGGCGGCAGAGTCAAGCAAGAGTTCACTGCTCAAACCCTCCAAATTCCCAAACGCACTGAGGAAGTCATTGGGTAAATCATCTGAACTGTTGAGGGATGAAAGGACAACCCTGGTCGTGTTGGCATTGAGAATAGCTGCTAAATAGTTTCCCTGATCATCAGGACTAACGATACTGCCATCACCGTTGGCAACCCGACCTTGACTATCCTCAACCTTGAAGACCACTAGTTCATTCACAAAGGATGTGTTGGTCGTAATTGCTTGGAAGCTCAGGAGTAAAGGACTGGTGAGAGCAATGACTCCCTTCTCTTCATTGCTATTTTCCAAATCAATTTCCGCAGTTCCCTCGAATACCGTATCTGCCCGGAAGTTGAGGTTTTGAATCCGATCGTCTAACTCAGGGCCAACATCTGCTTGATCAAAGGCCGTGTCAACCGTAGCAAAGTTGTCCAGCAGGTATTCTGCCAGGGCATCTTGTTCCGTACCATCAATAGCGAAGGTGGCGTTACCTGTTTTGATTCCTGCGGCATCCAGTTCCACCAAGTTAACCCGTTCAATCACAGCAGGATCGCCAAGAGCACCCTTAGTCGGGTCAGTGTTCAAGTTTGGGAAGGGGTAGCTATCCCCGCCGCCGATAAAGTTGCCATTGCTATCAAAGTTAGAGGCCGCAAGGAAGCCTAGGGTGACAATACGGAAAGTTTCCTCCGGATCACCGACCAGTAGTCCATCTCGCAGCAGTTCAGCCACCAGGTTATCTTCATCGTCAAAGATACCTGCATTCTGAATCTGATTTCCTTGCTCTTGATCGGGGTCAAAGGAGAACTTCACACCAGCGATTTGGGGAAAGCGACCGTTAGCACTCGGCAGCGCAGCGACACCATGCTCTAGTATGGCGAGTAACTCTGTTTTGGTCAGGGTCAGCAGCACTAGGTCATTATTGAAGGCCAGGGCAGACTGTACATCCGTTTGACTGATACCGCCTTCGGGCTTGATAACATTGCCTTCACTATCCACTAGTTCTGTGTTGGGGCCACGCACAGCAGCAGTTCCACCGGGAGGAACAATAATTTCACCAATTGAGTCCCGAATCCCACCCCCGTTCTTGATGGAAACAATAACTGTCGGATCGGTTTTCTTCGCTTCTGCTAAATTAGCATCGGCGGTCAAATTTCCTAGGTTGGTTTCTTGGGTACGAATCCCGTCCGGATCAGTGCTGGTGCCAGTACCGGAGCGATTACCGTTGAGGAACACATCCGCAATTCCGAGAGTGTTAGATTCGGTGGTGATGATCTGGGCTTCAATCGCTTCGACAATTGCTTGAATCTCCGGATCAACCAGATCTTCAGCATTAAGAGCAGCTACCCCTTCTGCATCTGTGGCATAAGCACCAGAAACCGTGGGGTCATAGCTTGTAGGGATGATGTTACCCGCAGCATCAAATTCAATGACTAAACGGCCTACATACTTATAGCTGCCATCGGTGTTGACTACAGCGGTTTGAGTGCCGCCCGCATTAGCAATGAAGCGAGGATACTCACCTTGGTGGCTATCTCCAGGCCGGATGCGATCATTCTCATCAAATAGACGGGTATTAGACCCACCCGCCACAATAATGTCCACGTTCTCTAGGAGTTGAGCCAGACGAAATTCAATCTCGATCTGCTGCATGTGGGATAACAGCACAATCTTGTTCAGTCTGGGATTCGCTTCCAGTAGGGTATCCACTTCAAGCTGAATCTCTGCGGCCAGAGCAGCAATTTGCTCATCTGTGGGTGTGGAGTTAAACGGACTGGGTGTAATAGTGAGACCGCCCGGAGAAGAGATGCTAGCTAGGGTAGGGGTAGTAGCTCCGATCACCCCAATATTTTCTCCATTGACATCAATGATCACTGAGGACGTGACTGTATTGGCCTGGGGAGCTTGCCCACCTGGTACGACCAAAGGCGCAAGGCTAGGGTCGGTAGAAAAATCGAGGTTGCTAGAGAGGTAGGGGAAGTTTGTCCCGGTAAAGTCAGCCCCAAAAAGACTACCCGGTGTAGAACCGCTGATCAGGCCAGCAATCGCTGCGGTACCAAAGTCAAATTCGTGGTTCCCAAAAGCAATTGCGTGAAAACCCAGTTCATTTTGAATCTGAATATCGGCAATCCCACGCGAGCCGAAGACGGGGCCGGAAGCATCATAGAACAGTCCCGGAATGATGGCATCACCGGAAGAGAGGCGTAGGGTGTTGGTATAGTCCGCCGCACCATTTCCATCTGCATCCTGATTTTCCAGAGCATTAAGGACTGCTGACAGATTGGTGATATTCGAGTTAGGGGTTGTTGCCTCCTGATCCGTGACGTGGAGCAGTTGCAGGGTAAACGGAGACGGAGGAGGGTTGAACTCCATTACACTCACCGTCTTACTAACTTCATTGGTGACGACTAATAGGTTTTCACCATTGGGACTGTCCGCAGCAGGAATGAACAATAATCCTTCCGGGCCGGAGTCGGTCGCACCGGATTCAGGGTCTGCTGTAAAGTCTCGATTGTTGAGATACTGCACAAATATAGGGGCGGTAGGATCGGTTACGTCATAGACCATGACCCCGCCAATCCGTTCCAAGCCAATGAAGGCATAGTTACGTCCACCGACCGCTCCGACTGTAACTCCTTCGGGTTCTGGCCCTTTGTTGTCACTCCGATTATCGAGGGTGTTGTTGCTATTGCTCGCGTTGAAGAAGTCAGGGAAAGCAGCAGCCGTAATTTGTTCAAAGTCATCACCACTGTCAAACACCAGGTTTCCATTACTGTCCCAGATCGAGAAGGAACGGGCACCGTAGGAATAGAGTTGGTCAAAGTCTCCATCCCCATCGATATCGCCTTGGGTGTTGGTAATGTTAATGCGCCCTAAGTTGATATTTCCCTGTAGGGTCTCGGCGTTGGGGAAAGCTGTAGGGTCAAGGGTTACATCACGCACTCTAATTTCTTCGTTGAAAATATCCCCTTCTTCCAGACCTAATAAGTCGAGGGCTGCTTCATTATCTGTCGGGCGAATCCGGGCATCTCCTTCGTTAGCGGTGACATAGTAGGTTTGCCCGCCCAGGGTATAGGACGCGATTGCATCGGGTTGATACATTCCCAAAAGGGGCCAATTTTGGATATTGATCTTTCCCCCCGCCCCACTACTGCCATCCACATCCCGATCGCTGGCATCCAGGCCATTGCCCGGTAAACTATGGTCTTTAAAACCTAGGGGGATAATCTGCTCTACGGTTGCCGTGACAATATCCACTACAGCAAAGGCATTGTTTTCCTGCAACGTTACCCAAGCCTTAGTGCCATCTCCATTGAAGGTGATGTATTCCGACTCTACATCTTCTGCAACTGTAGAGTCACGGACTACTTCGCCTGCATCATTAAAAATCTGCCCAAAAATACGAATCCCGGCGGCTTCTAGGCTGGCCTGTTGGGCATTAAAGGCCATGAAGGTTGCATTTTGTACGGTAGCTGTTGCGATGCCACCAGAAATGTCAATAATGCTAACGGAACCTTCGGGATCGCTGGTGTAGGTTTCGTTCGGTTCTCCTTCATTGGCAGTTAACACCCTAGTACCATCGGGGGTGAAGGTCACCATATCAGGCAAATATCCTACGGACTCCTTGCCCAAGAAACTCCCATCTGACGCTCGGAAGAACTGTACTTCTCCGGCCTGTTGGTTATTCAGGGTATCCCGGACTGCCAGGGCAACCGCCACAATTCCTGCGCTGATAGTGCCCACTTTACCCACCGCGACACTGTTGGGAACAAGGTTAAATCCGCTGGGTAATGTGCTGGTATCTAGAGCTAAATCAGTAGTTTTGCTGGGATTGGTGGGATCCGCCAGGTTAATAATTTCCACCCCGTCCCCAGCTACCACAAAAAGACGATCGCTGCCCGGATCAAAGGCGGCAATTTCGGCCCCACTGCTGCTAACATAGCCGCCAATTTTCGTTAAAGCGTCTGCCATAACCTGAGGTATCTCCTATAAATATCCGAGGTCAAAACCAAGGGAAACTAAAGAAAATTCTATTTCCCCATTGCAAAGGATAAGTTTAGAATTTTGGCCAGCGAAAGCATCTAAATCCCTATCAAGCAAGATTCTTTCTAGATTTCTCTGGCAAATAGCTTAAATACAGTTAAAGCCAACCTTGAGAAATATTGCCACTTAAAGACCCTACAGGATTTCAACTGATCTTTGGTTCAAGATATGGTTAGGATTAGGTTAAGTTTAGGAACAACTTGAAACTTAGCTGAAATAATTAAATTGGGTGTTGGGAAAAGGCCTGGCCAGTAAATTCTACACGTGTAAACCTAGCCGTAGAGTTTGATGCTTTTACTGATGACGCAAAAGACAGGAATCACCTTCAATTTTCAATTGCACTGCTACTTGCTCTATGCTCATAAGTATTGAAAGTGAGTTAAGAAGATTAAGAAATAGCAAAGGTTTCATACCCTAACTGATTAAAGACTCTTTACAGCACTTTCGGCATCTATTTGGTACATTCAAGCCTTGAATCTAATTCAAAACAGGGGTGTAGCACCTTAAGCTGTACCAGTCCAATATCGAATCCGCTGTATGACTTGATTTTCCCTGATCCCAAACTTAGGTTACCTAGGCCGTATCGAAAGTTGAGAAAGATTAAAAGACTCCATCCTTGCAAGATTAGCTATAGGGTTATGGATGAAAATCACTCGGATAAAACCAGAGATCTGATCATGATAGAATTCTTAAAAAGTGAATATGAATCTAATATTAACTATGACAAGATTGATCTTATAAACTGCTGGAAATATATTTCATGATTATGATCCTAAGAAATGGTTAAAAAACCCCGTGATTGGAAGATTTCTTTAAGTTTTAGATGCAGATTTCCTCTCTAGGGTATAACCAAAAAGAGGTAGGTGTGATGATTAGTTAGTTTCATTGCTATTTCTCCTCTGGTTTAGTCCCTTGTTCCTCACTTAGGCTGGTAGTTTTATGACCTCACTCATTCCTGAAGGTTGCCCCATCGTTGCCGTTGAGGATGATCGGACTGGGACAAGCTTGGAAACTCTCAAACGGGCAATTATGGATAACTTGTTTTATCTCCAGGCCCGCTTTCCCTCGGTTGCCTCCCGCAATGATTTTTATATGGCCTTGTCTTACACCGTGCGGGATCGCCTGCTTCAACGCTGGATTTCTACGGCGGAAACCTATTTACAGCAGGGGAGTCGCACTGTTTGCTATTTCTCGGCCGAATTTCTCCTCGGGCCCCATTTAGGCAATAACCTGATCAATCTCGGGATCCGTCAGGAGGTGGAAGAAGCTGTCAATGAACTGGGCCTAGATATTGAAGAACTGTTAAACCAGGAAGAAGAACCCGGCCTGGGGAATGGAGGCTTAGGACGGCTAGCCGCTTGCTATTTGGATTCGATGGCTACCCTCGAAATTCCCAGTTTTGGCTATGGGATTCGCTATGAGTTTGGCATTTTTGATCAAGAAATTCGCGATGGCTGGCAGGTGGAGGTTACAGATCGTTGGTTACGCTATGGCAATCCTTGGGAAATTCCCCGTCCAGAAGTGCGGATGCCGGTGAAATTTGGTGGACATACCCGTAGCTACACAGACAGCGATGGCCATTACCGGGTGATTTGGGATGCCCATCATGTGGTGGAAGGGGTCGCTTACGATACGCCAATCTTGGGTTACCGGGTCAATACGGCCAATACGCTCCGGCTATGGCGGGCCGAGGCGGTTGAGTCCTTTGATTTCCAGGCCTTTAACACAGGCAACTACTATGGGGCGGTTCGGGATAAAATCACCTCGGAAAATATTACTAAAGTCCTCTATCCCAACGATGAACCTCTACAGGGGAAAGAACTGCGGCTGTCCCAACAATACTTTTTTTCCTCCTCTTCGTTGCAGGATATGATTCGGATTTATCTCCAACACAATCCAGATTTATCGAAGTTCCATCAAAAATTCACGGTGCAGCTAAACGATACCCATCCAGCTATTTCTGTCGCCGAGTTAATGCGGCTGTTAGTGGATGATCATCATCTGGATTGGAATACTGCTTGGAATGTAACCCAACACACCTTTGCCTATACCAATCACACCCTGTTACCGGAAGCTTTGGAAAAATGGCCCATTGCTCTGTTTCAGTATTTATTACCGCGACATCTAGAAATTATTTTTGAGATTAATCAGCGTTTCTTGGATCAAGTCCGGCTGCATTACCCTGGCCAAAGTGATCCCCTCGCTCGGCTGTCCATCATTGATGAATCAGGAGAACGCTATGTGCGGATGGCCAACTTGGCCTGTGTCGGCAGTTATGCAATTAATGGCGTGGCCGCTCTGCACACAGAATTACTGAAAGCCACGGTTTTACATGACTTTTACCAACTTTATCCCGAACGCTTTAGTAATAAAACCAATGGGGTAACGCCGCGACGGTGGGTTGTCCTCAGTAATCCAGGCCTGACTGGGTTGATTTCGGAGCAGATTGGGGATGGCTGGATTAAGGACTTAGATCAACTGGGGCAACTAGAACCCCTCGCCAATGATCATCATTTTCGCGCCTGCTGGGGTAAGACCAAACATGACAACAAAGTAGCTCTTGCCGAACATATCCAGGCCAAAACGGGGATTATCGTTGATCCCAACTCCCTCTTTGATATTCAAGTCAAGCGCATCCATGAGTATAAGCGGCAACACTTAAATGTTCTGCATATTATTACGCTCTATCAACAGATTAAAGACAATCCCCACTTGGATATCACCCCGCGGACTTTTATTTTTGGCGGCAAAGCAGCACCCGGCTATTTCACGGCCAAGTTAATGATTAAGCTGATTACGGCGGTGGGGGATGTGGTTAATCGGGATCCGGATGTGGCTGGACGATTAAAGGTTGTCTTTTTGCCCGACTATAACGTCACCTTTGGGCAACGGGTTTATCCAGCTGCAGATCTATCGGAGCAAATTTCTACGGCTGGCCTGGAGGCATCAGGAACAGGGAACATGAAATTCTCCATGAATGGGGCCTTAACCATTGGGACACTGGATGGGGCGAACGTGGAAATTCGGGAAGAGGTGGGGGCCGAAAACTTTTTCCTCTTTGGTTTAACGACCCCAGAAGTCCAGGCCTTGGGGGCAAAGGGTTATCAACCTTGGGACTATATTCAGAGTAATCCGCAACTAAAACGAGTCTTGGATTTAATTGCCAGCGGTCACTTTTCCCATGGGGATACTAATCTCTTTCAACCCCTCCTGAGTGGACTGTGGAATCAAGATAAATATTATCTGATGGCAGATTATCAGAGTTATATCGATTGCCAGCAGCAAGTCAGCCAGGCCTATCAAAACCGTGAACAGTGGTTAGCCATGTCTATTTTGAACACGGCCCGGATGGGTAAATTTTCCTCGGATCGCTCCATTCAAGACTACTGCCGGGATATTTGGCACGTCAGTCCAGTCATCATTAAGCTCAATGGTGGGTATCAGTAGTCCTGAGGTTGCTTGTGTTAATCTCTCACATCTGCTAGGAAGCCAAAGGAGTCTTAAACTGTTGCGCTGTTACTATCTGATTTCGCCCTTGACGTTTAGCTTGATAGAGAGCCTGATCAGTTGCGTTAAAGAGGACGAGGGGAGATTCTTGGGGAGCCGGTAGTAGGGCAGCAATTCCAAAACTGAGGGTGAGATAGGGTTTAACTAAAGAGGCTTGGTGGGGAATTTGCTCGGTGTAGATGATCTGACGAATATTCTCAGCAATTAACGCCGCCCCTTGAATATCAGTGTTGGGTAGAACAATCACAAACTCTTCCCCACCATAGCGAGCCACCAAGTCTCGGGGCCGATGGACAGCCTCTTGAATAACCCGCGCGACCCGTTGCAAACAGATATCTCCAGCATGATGTCCATACTGATCGTTGTAGAGCTTGAAAAAGTCCACATCAGCCAAAATCATGGCCAAGGATGTTTTTTCCCGAATTGCACTTAACCATTCTTGACTGAGGACGGCATCAAAATGGCGGCGATTGGCTAAATCCGTCAAGCTATCAGTAATAGACAAGCGCATGAGTTCCTGATTCGCCCGTTCCAATTCTGCTGTACGCGCCGCAATAATTTCCGATTGTTCCTCAACCAGTCGCTTGAGTTCTTGGTTAGCTTGGGCTAGTTCTTGGTTGAGTTGCATCAAGCGATAGTTCTGCTCATCAATCTTGCGATCCTGCAAGTAACTATGGACAGCATCTAAAACCGTTAATTTTAAGTCCTCTGGATTCCACGGTTTAGAAATATAGCGATAGAGTTTTGAGAGTTTAAGGGCATTACTCACTGCTTCTAAATTGGCCTGTCCCGTGAGCATGATTTTTAAGGTATTGGGGGACATCTGATGAATCCGGCCGAGTAACTCATCGCCCTTCAAATCCGGCATGATGTAGTCGGAGAGCACTAGGGCAATCTCACAGTCATCCTGACGCAGTTCTTCCATTAAAGACAACGCGTCTTCGGCCCCTTCCGCGGTTTCAATCACACACTCATCCCCCAAAGCTCGCCGGAGTTCAATCCGCAAACTTTCTAAAACCGCTGGCTCATCATCAACACAGATGACAACTGGCTTTGGGGTGTGGGGGTGTGGGGCAGACAAGGGTAAGTTCCAATGGGACAAAAAACTAAAGGCTCAGTCTATCCAACATCTTAGGGGCTAGTCTATCAAACGACTACCGCAGATTTACCGAAAATACCGCCCTCAAAACGGCTGTGGTCCCAGGCCCGAAATAATCGTCTCTACCAACTCCTCACTATGCCAGGGTTTACTTAAACAACGGTGAAGATTAGCTTGCTCAAGGGCCCGTTGGACTGCACTTTCATCGGCCTGGCCCGTCAGCATTACCTTCACAACTTTAGGAAACTTTTGATGCACTTGGATCAAAAATTCATCTCCCCGCACCCGCGGCATCAGCCAATCGGAAACAATCACAATCACATCGGAATTTTCATCTTGGAGTTCATCAATCAGTTCCATGGCTTCATCGGCACTCTCGGCAGTTTCATAGAGATATTTATCGCCAAATGCGTTTTTGAGTTGGGTGCGTAAACTTTCCAAAATCACCCGTTCATCATCCACACATAAAATTACTGGCTTAGGCATGGCCCACAGACTCCTGAACAGGTAGGGTAATGGTAAAGGTCGTTTCCCCAGGCCGGGAGTTGACGTTAATTGTTCCCTGGTGTTTATCAACAATTTTGCGGACAATATCTAAACCCAGGCCATTGCCCTCCCCAATTGGCTTTGTGGTAAAAAAGGGTTCAAAAATCCGCGGCATAACTGCATCGGGAATTCCCGGCCCACTATCGGTAATTTGAATTGCAATGGCCTGGGGTTGGTTTTTAACCTGGATTTGGAGGCGACCCCGTTCGTCCATGGCCTGGAGGGCATTGTGTACCAAATTCGTCCACACCTGGGTTAATTCATCGGGATAACAGGGAATCAAGGGGACTGGCTCATACTCCCGAATTACCTCGACTCCATGTTTCAGTTTGTTGTGGTACAGGGTTAAGACCGTCTCAATTCCATCCGTCACCTGCGCCACCACTTTTTGACCACTCTGATCAAAACGGGCATAGGTTTTCAAGGCAAAAACGACTTTGGCGGCCCGTTCAATTGCGGTGGTAATCGTGTGGGTGCTGCGTTCTAATAGGGCTAATTGATGAGCTAGCTCGATGACCTCTAACCCAGTTGGGGCCTGGAGCAAAGGTAAAAACGGGGTTAAATCTCCCAGGACTCCAATATCAATCAGGGTATCTGCCCAACCATCAGCATTTTCCAGGCCCAGTTCATCGAGAATGGGAGTCATGCGCCGTTTATGTTGCCGTCGCTCGCGACTGGAGAGTTGCAATGTATCCTGGAGGCAAGACTGTCTTAGGGATGTAAAGGCCGCAAACAATTCGGGGGAGAGGTTCCGCAGTACATCTGGCAAAGTTGGGAGGGTGCGCTGAGCAAATAAATCAATGGTCTCAATGGAGGAGCGAATGGCCCCCAAGGGCGTATTAATTTCATGGGCCACCCCCGCCACTAACTGCCCCAAAGCCGCCATCTTCTCGGAATGAACGAGTTCCCGCTGCGTGTTTTGGAGTTGGCTTAAGGCTTCAGCAAGTTCTTGATTTCGTTGTTGGAGACGGGCTTCCGTGGACTTGAGTTGATCCATCGCCAAGCGTTGTTGAGTAATATCGCGCACAAAACCTTCATAATATTGGACTTGTCCCTGTTGATCCCGCACCACCCGACAGGTTTCAGAAATCCAAATAATGCTCCGATCCCGCCGATAAATTGCCGATTCAAAATCAGTCAGGGTATCCTGCTCGGCCATCAAGGTAATAAACTCTTGCCGTCGCTGGGGTTCCACATACAAACCGGCCTTAGCATTGGGTTGATCTTGAATTAAAGCCTCTGGGGACTCATAACCATAAATTTTTGCCAACGAATAGTTAGCTCGAATATAGCGTCCAGCCAAATCCGTCTGGAAAATCCCTTCGGCAGCATTCTCGAAAATACTCCGAAATGCTAACTCTGATGAACTTAAGTCTCTAACCCCAGTGTGGCTTTCAAACATGGTAGTCAGTGTTTTCCTCAGGCGATTGACCGACCCAAAGCATGGCCCAGGTGAATGATTGCAGTATATCGAAGTCTTATTCCTTAAAGACATCTGTCCTCAAGTCTCCTGGGTACAACTTCCGAGAACTTGACCTTGTATCAAGCCCTTGTCTAAATAAATTCACCCATCAAGACCCTAGTTCGGGAAGCCGTACTCAAGATGTGATTGCTATGAATAGGGGTTTCTCGGTAAGTTAGCAGTCAGAGGTGAAGAGTGCTAAATCTCGACTGATGCTCTTAATGAAGCTTTGGGACTTGGCAGTTAATTTTCCATCCTAACGAGTTTGGGGCCGCTGATGTGCATCAGTTTCCTAAACTTGTTCATCACCCTCCTTTTACTCAATCAACTCTAATTGTTGGGAGACATAGTCCGTATGGCAGCAGTATCTTTGAGTGTTTCAACGGTAAAACCCCTCGGTGACCGGATTTTTATCAAGGTCAGTGAAGCCGAAGCTAAAACCGCGGGTGGGATTCTTTTACCCGATAATGCCCAAGAAAAACCTCAAGTGGGAGAAGTCACCGCCGTGGGGCCTGGGAAACGTAGTGATGACGGCACTCGCCAAGAACTCGATGTCAAAGTTGGCGATAAAGTTCTTTACTCCAAATACGCCGGCACCGAAGTTAAGTTGGCGGGTGAAGAATATATTCTCTTGTCCGAAAAAGACATCCTGGCAGTTGTGGCCTAAGTTTGCTCCCGTGAGCACCTCACACATCTTTTTGCATCAATCAAACCATTGTTGAATTGTTGAAACAGGAATAAACCTATGGCTAAGCGGATCATTTACAACGAAAACGCCCGGCGCGCCCTGGAAAAAGGGATGGATATTTTGGCCGAATCAGTCGCCGTCACCCTCGGGCCCAAAGGTCGGAACGTCGTTTTGGAGAAAAAATTTGGTGCCCCCCAAATCGTCAATGACGGTGTCACCATTGCCAAAGAAATCGAACTTGAAGATCACATTGAAAACACCGGTGTGGCCTTAATTCGGCAAGCAGCTTCTAAAACCAACGATGCCGCTGGCGACGGTACTACCACTGCCACTGTGTTGGCCCATGCCATGGTCAAAGAAGGCCTGCGGAACGTTGCGGCCGGGGCTAACCCGATCTCCTTAAAGCGTGGGATTGATAAAGCCACCCAATACCTCGTGGACAAAATCGCGGCCCATGCCCGGCAAGTGGAAGATTCTAAGTCCATTGCCCAAGTCGCTGCCATCTCCGCTGGGAACGATGAAGAAGTCGGTCAAATGATCGCCTCGGCTATGGATAAAGTCGGTAAGGAAGGGGTTATCTCCCTGGAAGAAGGCAAATCCATGACGACCGAATTGGAAGTTACCGAAGGGATGCGCTTTGACAAAGGCTATATCTCTCCCTACTTCGCCACCGACACCGAGCGGATGGAAGCGGTTTTAGATGAGCCATTTATCTTGATCACCGACAAGAAAATCACCCTTGTCCAAGATTTAGTCCCGATTCTGGAGCAAGTCGCCCGCTCTGGTCGTCCCTTGGTAATCATTGCTGAAGACATCGAAAAAGAAGCCTTGGCTACCTTGGTCGTGAACCGGCTCCGGGGTGTCTTGAATGTGGCCGCTGTGAAAGCCCCTGGATTTGGCGATCGCCGCAAAGCCATGCTCGAAGATATTGCTGTCCTGACTGGTGGTCAAGTGATTACTGAAGATGCTGGCTTGAAACTCGACGCTGCCAAGTTGGAAATGTTGGGGAAAGCTCGCCGGATCACGATCACCAAAGACACCACCACCTTGGTTGCGGAAGGCAACGAGAAAGCCGTTAAAGCCCGCTGTGAGCAAATCCGTCGGCAAATGGAAGAAACCGATTCTTCCTACGACAAAGAGAAGCTGCAAGAACGCTTGGCTAAACTGGCCGGTGGTGTGGCCGTGATCAAAGTCGGGGCTGCTACCGAAACCGAAATGAAGGATCGCAAACTCCGCTTGGAAGATGCCATCAACGCCACCAAAGCTGCGGTGGAAGAAGGGATTGTTCCTGGTGGTGGGACGACTTTGGCGCACTTAGGTCCTGATTTGGGTGCTTGGGCTGCTGCCAACTTGACCGCTGAGGAATTGATCGGGGCTGGGATTGTGGAGCGGGCCTTAACTGCACCTCTGCGCCGGATTGCTGAGAATGCCGGTCAAAATGGCGCGATCATCTCGGAGCGGGTGAAAGAGAAAGACTTCAATGTTGGCTATGATGCGGCCATCAATGAGTTTGTCGATATGTTCACCGCTGGGATTGTTGACCCTGCTAAAGTTACTCGGTCGGCCTTGCAAAATGCGGCTTCTATCGCTGGCATGGTTTTGACTACTGAGTGCATCATCGTTGACAAACCCGAACCCAAAGACGCTGCTCCTGCTGGGGCCGGTGCGGGCATGGGTGGAGACTTTGACTACTAAGACCCTAACTGGGACTTTTAGTTAACGTTAAAACTCAACGATCCAAAATGAGTTAATCAACTTGAAGGCGGAGGTATTCACTTCCGTCTTTTTGTTTTGGAGTTGAAGTACATCTTCAGAAGCCGATACAGTCAACCGAGAAAATGTTGAACTGGTATTATAGTGTTACGCAGACTGTTCTGAGAGAGTGGAAATGTCAAAAGACTGCTCATAAAGGATTTTCTGACTTGTCCCCATCTCACCCTCAATGAGTAACGCTATATTTTCAAGCAAGCTGGGTAAGACGATGATCGCCATCCAGGCCAAGCATGACTACCCGATCATCTTCCTAGTACTTTCCATGCCTTAGAAGTCTCGGTCTAATCCTAGGCAGCAGATTGAGCCGCAACAGGAGTCGCGAGGGATTGGGGTTGTTGGGCCAGGTATGCCGCAAGTTGGGCTTCAATTTCTCCCCGTACCCGCTGACGATAGTCAATAAAGTGTTCGGCCTGGGCGCAAACGGATAAATAACTGACGACCACTATGGGATACTGCCAGGCCAAGCTGATTAAATTTAACCAAAATTGCCAACGGGTGGAGCGGAGAATCCCTTGTCGCCAAATCAGGATAAGCAAGGCGCGAATGGCCACCCAATCAATGGCCCATTTTTCTCGGGCCTGGGGCCGTTTGGCATAGTTTCGCTTCCGGGCTGCTCCTAAGATGAGGAAGTGGCGATAGGTGCGGTTTAAAAAGGTCAGGGGTTCATACAGTTGCCAAAAGCCATCAATGTACTCTTGGGCAATTTCTTCGATGGGGCGAGTTGGGGTAAAGTTCATCAACGTGACTTGGTTGCCTGTCCCCTCCCCAGCGGCGCGTAGACGACCTTCCCGGTTGAGGCGATGCCAGAGCGCAGTGTCAGGGAGGGCCTGGAGCATACTAAACATGGCTGTGGGAATGGTAGTTTCCTCGACAAATTTGACCACCCGTTGTCCGGCCCCAGATTTTTCACCATCAAAGCCAATAATAAAACCAGCCATGACCCGTAACCCGGCCTGGCTAATGGACAACACAGATTCCACCAGGGGATCCCGATTGTTCTGGAATTTTTTTGTTAAGGCCAAACTATCACTATCGGGGGTCTCAATCCCTAAAAACACCGTGCCAAAATTAGCCTCCACCATCAGTTGCATTAACTCAGCATCTTGGGCCAAGTCTACAGAGGCTTCTGTGCCAAAGGAAAATGGATAGGCCCGCTCAGCTAGCCAAGGTTTGAGTGCTTTGAGCAACAGTTTGACGTTTCGCTTATTGCCGATGAAGTTATCATCCACAACAAAAATACTTTTGCGCCACCCTAAGTCGTAAAGAGATTGCAATTCAGCCAGGAGTTGCTCTGGGGTTTTTGTCCGGGGTTTACGGCCGTAAAGGACGATAATGTCGCAAAATTCACATTGAAAGGGGCAACCGCGGGAAAACTGGACAGACATCTCCGCATAGGCTGATAAATCCAGTAAATCAAACCGCGGAATTGGGGTGGCCGTCACATCGGGGCGTTCACCATTGGCTCGAAAAATCCCGCTCGTTTCCCCTTTTTCTAAGGCCTCCACAAACATCGGCAGGGTAATTTCCCCTTCATCCAAAATCAGGAAATCCGCCCCCGCAGCTAGGCTTTCTTCGGGCAAGGCGGTTGCATAGGGGCCACCCACCGCAACTAATTTTCCCTCGGCCTTAGCGGCTTGAATCTGGGCAGCAAAATCAGCTTTTTGGACAATCATCGCCGATAAAATCACCACATCTGCCCAGGCCCATTCGGCGGTGGTTACGTCTCGGACATTGCGATCCACCAACTTGAAATTCCAGGCCTGGGGCAGTAATGCCGCGACCGTAATCATCCCTAAGGGGGGCAATTGAGCCTTGAGATTGACAAGTTCTAAGGTTTTTTCAAAGGACCAGAAGCTCTGGGGGAACTGGGGATAAATTAAAAGAATGTTCATTTAGAAAAAACCGAAAATTAAGAGCCTAAAGTAAAAATACTTATTGCCTGCATCATAACCTGTCCCTCCCGAAAACCCTAATTAATAGCCATCAAAATCCTAATTATGTTCATAGAAATAGATCCAGGCCGAGGGGAGAGACCGGCACAAGCCTGTGATGTAGATGGAGAAGACAGCCTTGCCCATGGCCGGCTAAACCTGTGATGAGTCCAAATCCGCTGGTATCCCTATCCTAACCAACCCTCAACCCCTTCACCCGATTCTGGAGCTTGCGGGGAGTTACCCCCCGTTCCGTTGGACAAGCGACTTTAGTAAGTGACTAGGGTTTTAATGGGCACATCCGGGAGTAATTTCCGCCCCCCTAAATCTTCTAACTCGACAATAAAGGCAAAGCCAGCCAGTTCCCCCTGGGCCTGGTCAACCAGTTGGGCGGCGGCGGCGGCGGTTCCTCCGGTGGCCATCAGATCATCCACAATCAGCACGCGACTCCCTGGTTGAACGGCATCTTGGTGAATTTGGAGTTTATCGGTGCCATACTCCAAGCTGTATTCGACACTATACACGGCCTGGCAAAGCTTACCAGGTTTACGAATTGGGATAAATCCGGCTCCTAGGCGATAGGCTAAGGGCGCGCCGAAGATAAACCCCCGCGACTCGATCCCAGCAATATAGTCAATTCCCGCATCAACATGGTGATCATGGAGTTGGTCAATCACATAGCGCAGGCCCGCTTCATTTTGCAGGAGGGTGGTGATATCCCGAAATAAAATTCCAGGCTTAGGAAAATCAGGCACATCACGGATTAACGATTTTAAGTCCATAGGGTTAACTCCTCAGTTCCGCCCCAAATCCTAACTGATTATCGGGATAGTTAAGCAAAAAATAACCGTTGATGGCTAACCAATTGCCCCAGACCCACCAGGCCCCGATACAGTCCCGCTTGGGCAGAAATCCCTAGGGATAATGTTTCTAAGCGAGAAAACTCTGGGGGCCGATTCAACCAAATTTGGGGTGAGCGTATCCGTTGGCTGAGGGTTAAACATTCTCGGTAAGATTCACTGGCAACGGCACAAACCGGACCGCGACCATACTGATTGATCCAAGTAATTCCAGCTTCCAAATTGGGTACGGCTTCAAAGGCGACAATTTTCTTGAGATAAGCGCCTTGCCATTCCTCTGCATCCACTATCTTGAATTGCCCAAATTCGGCTTTTAATGCCGTTCCCAACCGGATCTCAAAGCCCTGTTGTCCCAAACTATCCCAGAGCCAGGCCAGGAGAGAGCGATTTAACTCCGGTGGGACTAGAACTTTTTCAATGGCGACTACTGCATCCGGCTCGGCCTGGTGACTCCGGTAAATCATTTCTAAGACCAGTTCCGGCTGGCCGGATGTCCCCCAAAATAGATAGTTATTTCCAATCGCAATGGGAAGGGTTTGGCCACTAGTTTGCTGCTGGACTTGCCAGACAAAACTGGGACGGCCATAGGGAATGAGCAAATTCAGACCGGATGGAGTTGCCGTAATATCCTTCAGCGGGACTTCAGGGGCAAGGGATTGAATGGTGGTGATCGGGAGGTTAGCTTTGGCCAAGGCTGTATGGATTAAATCCAGCAAGGCCTGGTTGGTGTAGCTCGTTTCTGGTGAGGGGCGCACAATTAAGGCATTACCAGTTTTAAGACATAGACTGGCCGTTAGCAATGACATCAAGGGAAACCCTTCATAGACCAGGCCAACTAGACCAATAGGAATGGGAAACATATGCCCAGCCATGCCTTGAGAAACTGCCAGTGGATCCGGGGCCGATAACAGTCGCTCTAACCAGGCCCCACCCATCTTTACGCGTTCGTGGGTCAGCCGTAACCAGGCCAAAATGGTTGGGGACGTTGCTAAATCGCGGCTGGATTCTAGGTCAAGGGTATTGGCTTCTAAAATGGCTGAGGTATTCTCCCGTAATTGTTGTCCAAGAAGATACAGAACCTGATTACGGACAGCGGCCGAACAAGTGGCAATCACTGGCTGGGCCTGGTGGGCAGCAGTAAAACATTCGGCAACGGACAGAGGTACGGGGCAGGAATGGGTCATTCTGTCATTATCGACTAGTGGCGGGAGAGCGCAACCCAGATCAGCAGGGCCGGGAAGAGCGTCATTGCAATGGACAGAACGACCCAAATCATGATTTCCAGTTTTAGTGAGGCTTGGAACAGGAGCGGCACCCAGAGCAAAATGGGCAAAAGTAAGAAGATCAGTAGCCCCAAGGTATAAAGCCAAGGCTGATCTCCCAGACCCCGCCGGAGGGCTTGCCACTGTAAGCCTGTCCAATACCAAATCCGCTTGTAAGGATAGGTGACGACTAATTGTTCAATGGAATAGCCATCGGGACGGACAACAAAAATTTGCTGGCAGCGTTGACACCCCAAAGCCTCGGTTAAGACGATTGGGATTAATTCCCCATTTTGGCGACAGGGACAAGGGTAGTGAGCAGCGGGGTCAACCTTGTGGGCGTTCGGGAGCGTCACGGGATAGTTTGCAAACACTTAAGTTAAAAATTCACCGGACAATTTTGCCGAAAAGCAGGCCCCTCTAGCATACAAACTGCATTCAGAAATATGCCAGGCCCAGAAACCATTTGCAACATTTTTCTCCTAAGGTTTAAGCCTTCCCAGGCCGGTATCCGCTGCTCCTAACGTAAAATCTGGCCCATAAAATCTCCCCAAATTGCCGCTGCATCCCCACTACTGCCCTGAGTTGGACTATTGTTATCATTGCCAAGCCAGACCCCAGTTAAGACATTCCGGCTGGGGACATAGCCAATAAACCATAAATCTCGATAGTCGTTGGTGGTTCCCGTTTTACCCGCCGCCCTTAGGCCAATGGCCGCCGCCCGTCCCGTTCCTGCTCGAACAACTGCCGTTAGGGCCTGGGTCATGGTTGCAGCCACATCAGCCGGCACAACAGGTTCCCCCCCTAAGTCTTGGGCATCCCGCTCAAAAATGATCCGACAGGTCTGGAAATCATCGGGGTTAGAGCAATCTCCACCATCTTGAACACGACTAATCGTTATGGGAGGCAAGTAACGGCCTTGATTCGCTAAAACGGACAGCGCGCTACACATTTCTAGAAGAGTGGTCTCATTTTGCCCCAAAACCAGGCCTGGGACAGCTTGCAATGGACTTTTAATTCCCATTCGGTGAGCTAAATCCACCACTCGCTGTAAACCAACGTCTTGGGCCAGACGCAGAGCAATGGGGTTTTCAGAAAGGGCAAGACCCCGGTATAAATCCATCGCCCCACTGCCATGCCGACAGCCTGCAAACTGCTGCCCTTGCCAGAAAAACGGCCCGCAGGAGTAGGTTTGCCCCAGGGAAATTCCCCGCATTAAGGCGGCCGTAAATAAAATCACCTTAAAGGTTGAACCCGGTTGTCGCTGGGCCTGGGTAGCCCGATTAAATTGGCTTTGGCCATAGTCTTTCCCCCCCACTAAAGCTGCAATCAGTCCCGTTTCCGGATGGATAGTTAGGATTGCCCCTTGCCCAATCCCGGCAGAATTGCCCCATTTTTGCAAGTTGTCCTTCAGGGTTTTTTCCGCTCGCTTCTGCCAGTCCAGGTTTAACCCGGTCGTGACAATTAAATTACCTTCCTGGGCTAAGTCCTTTCCCAACAAATGGGCTAAATCGGCATACACCTGATCCGTGTAGTAGGCGGCCGGTTGGATAGCTAGGGCTTTTTCAGCCTCTGGACTGACTTCAATGCGTGAGCGGCGGGCCCGATCTGCTTCTGCAACGGAAATATAGCCCTGTTCAGCCATCCGACTGATGACCCGATTGCGATAATCAATGGCCGCGTCATAGTCCCGAATCGGATTAAAGCTATTGGGGGCCGGCAAAATTCCCACTAGGGTCGCCGCTTCAGCCAGGGTTAGCTCCTTAGGTGGCTTATTGAAATAAAACCTCGCTGCATCGGCAAAACCATTATTTCCCAGGCCCAGATAGACCCGATTTAAATAGGCCAGTAACAACTCATCTTTGCTGTAGGTGGCTTCTAACTTAAGGGCGACGACCATTTCCCGGAGTTTGCGCCCTAAGGAATCTTCACTACCCACATAATTGCGATAGAGCGTCCGGGCCACCTGTTGCGTCAGAGTACTGGCCCCTTCCCGCAGTTCACCCCCGCTGAGATTAGTCAGGCCTGCCCGGAAAATGCCAATCGGATCTACCCCAAAATGCCAGTAGTAACGACTATCTTCCGAGGCCATGACTCCCTTGGCCAGGTAAGGCGAATAGTCGGAAAGTTGGCGGAGTTCCACATGGGGATGTTGCTCCACAGGGGCGAGGGGTTTGCCATCGGCTGACAAAATAATCACTGGCCCTTGGGTCATTGCAGGTAAAGGGCGCACCGGAATTTTGATCCATTCAACTCCCAACCAGACCAGACCCAGACCGACTAAAGCGGCGGTTCCACCCAGGCCCCAGATGAAAATTTTGACGGGTAAGGGGGGCGGATTTAAAAAAGTCAGTTGGACAGCTCGGGCCTCATCTGGGGGGCCTAAGGTCAATGTATCGCCATCATGTAATTCGCCCACTTCTATTCGGCGGCGACCGCGAAAAATACCATTACTAGAATCTAAATCCTCAATCTGAAAAACAGAACTACCCGGCCCTAACCGAGTTAACTGGGCATGAACGCCACTGACAATAGAGCTATCAATTTTAATATCCGCCTTGGTCTGACTGCGGCCGAGAATGTAGCGATCTCCTAAGAGAGGGTAAGGTTGGGCCTGGCCAGATTCGGGATCAAAGACCTCAAGGGTCGGAACGTGAGCCTGCTGTTTAAGATGAATCCGACTCCAATCAAATTGGGCCTGGGCAGCTTGCAGGGCCTGGGTGACGGTTTGGGTGAAGTTTTTCAGCAAGGGAGTCGCAGAAAATCGGCTTGTCATTCCAGCATATCGAGTCACAGAGCTTCTGAAAAAAGTTAAATTCCTACTAGAAAGAAGAAATATAGCGGATCATTTCAGCCAATGCAGACGTAATGAGTCCATCTAATGCTGCTAACTTGAGTTTTGCCCCAGGCCATTGATTGACTCTTAGCAACTAACGGCAGGGAGTGGCAACTTGTAGGCTACCCTAGACCTTAGGCCTCTCACGTCAAAGAAGTTATGCCCTAATGGAACCGACTCCGGCCAATATTCAGCCCCGTATTCTCTTGATCAGTAGTAACTCGACTCTGGCCCAGTCCATGGGGCATGACTTACAAGTAGCTGGCTATGATCCGGTGGTGGCTACATCAGGAGTGGAGTGTGGATTGGCCCTTGATCACTGGCAGCCGTCTTTAATTGTCATTGATACGATTGTTGGCAAAACTAGCGGATTGGATCTCTGCCAGGATTTACGTCAACAGGGAGTTACTCTACCCTTGTTGATTATCACCCATCGGGATGGAGTGGAGGAACGAGTTGCTTCTCTGGTTGCGGGTGCCGATGACTATATCCTCATGCCCTATAACCCCCAAAGTTTTCTCGTTTTGGTGGAGTTTTATCTACAACCAGCCCAAGAAAGTAATGAACTGTTGCGGTTTGATAATTTAACCCTTGACTTAGCCACACGCCGGGCTGAACGGAATGGGCGGATGATTGAGTTAACCATGAAGGAATACGAACTGCTGAAATACCTCATGGAACATCCGCGACAGGTTCTCAGTCGGGAGCAGATATTAGAAAATGTCTGGGGCTACGACTTCATGGGCGAATCCAATGTGATTGAAGTATATGTCCGCTACTTACGGATCAAAATTGAAGACGAAAGTGATAAACGGCTTATTCATACAGTCCGAGGGGTGGGGTATGTTCTCCGGGAAGCGTAACGGGTGGATTGGGGGAGTCTGCCTATTGGCTCTTTTAGCCTTAACAATCTTCAGTCCCATATTGCTCGTGAACTCCCAGGCTACCCCCAATGGGTTAATGGTTAAGGCCCAAACCTTACCGATTACCGCCCAGGCCGTGATTGGTAATGCTGTCATTAATCTGGAAGTCGCCCGCACCTTACCGGAACAAAGCAAAGGCCTGATGTATCGCACAGAACTAGCCCCGGATCGGGGGATGCTATTTCCCTTTAGTCCACCGCAACCCGTCAGCTTTTGGATGAAAAACTGTTTGATCCCCCTGGATATGATTTTTTTACGCCAAGGCCAGGTCATTGGAATTACGGCCCATGTTCCCCCCTGCCAAGAAAATCCTTGTCCTGTTTATCCATCTCCAGGCCCCGTTGATGCGGTTTTAGAAATTGGGGCCGGACAAGCAGGGATATTGGGGGTGCAAGTCGGCGACAGAATTCAGATTAAAAAAGTAAGTTCATTAGTATCCCTGGCTTAACCCAAATATTTAGGGGCAGGAATTCCAGCGTTTCACTGCCACGGCTAGACGCTGCCCAAACTGGTGAGCCGTAATTGTATCTCCTGGATCGAGTGTAGCCGCTGTCCCGCCAGGGCCCATTGGACTTTGGCCCATTACCCCTAGAAATGACCCCAAACGGTTAACGCCATCATCCTTGCCGATGTAGTGACTTGGTAAATCCCCAGCTCCGACCCAAATCATGCTGTGTTGGGCCGCATTAATTGCCAGATAAAGCAATGTTCCCTGTTTATCGCCACTGAGAGAACTGGAATGGGTAAACCCAGCCGCAATTTTATCTTTCCACTGTTGAGAAAACCAGGCCTCGCTAGATGCATCAATAAATGCCTTAAACTGGGCTGCGACACCCCCCATATAGGTTGGGCTGCCAAAAACGATACCTTGGGCTTGGTTCAGCTTGGCCATGATTTGTGGCTCTTGCCAGCGACCATTGACAATCTGCTCACCCGTAATTCTCAGTAATTCTACTGGCACACCACTTCCCTCAACTCCGACGGCAATAGCTTCCGCCAATAGGTGAGTATGTCCCCCTCCAGAGAAATAGACAATAGCAATACTTGACATGAAGACCTCGCTAGCAATCGCTGTATAGAGACTATCTGATTCTAAGAAAGAACACTTACTAAAGTAAAGTAGATACTATAAAGTAACTAAGAATGTTGTTGGTAACTAGAGGAATTGAGCGGGTGAGACAAGGAGCTTCTGAAGACCAGGTTTGCCCATTGAGTCGCCTAATGACTGTTCTGTCTGGCCCCTGGACACTGTATTTGATTTGGGTGCTGTCTCAGCAGGGAGCAACTCGCTTTGGTGTCTTGAGGCAAGAGATTTCCGGAATTTCAACAAAGATGCTAACCGAACGATTGCGGATGCTGGAGCGAGAAGGGATAATTCAACGACATTACCAGGCCACCATTCCACCTCAGGTGAGTTATGATCTGACGGACAAGGGAGCAGAACTAATTGCTATTCTGGGAGATTTATATAGCTTGGCTGAACGTTGGTATGGTGAATCTTCAGAGGCAGCCCATTGCCTTAATTAATTTTGAGAAATAATTATTATGTCCCAGTTATTGAAGAGCTTGGTCAAGAGTAACGGGTAGTCTGCTTAACATTGGGTTATTATCCATTGACTTATCTCCCATGCTCAAAAGGTTCTGAGAGTTGAGCCTATTCTGGTCATGCCTTATTCCCATGTCTACTCCCAAGCTACCAGGTACACACCTGCGTTATGCCAGAGTGAGCGACTCAGGATATGGACTTAGTTGTAGCTGTATTTTGCGACAGTCTGCCATCTTCCATGTAAATGATTCGATCAGCAACATCGAGAATCCGGTTATCGTGAGTCACAATCAAAATCGTACAGCCCTGTTCTTTGGCAAGGGTTTGCATGAGTTCCACCACATCCCGACCGGATTTTTTATCTAAAGCAGCGGTGGGTTCATCAGCGAGGACAATTTTGGGGCGACTGGCTAAGGCTCTGGCAATGGCGACCCGTTGTTTTTGCCCACCCGATAAATCATGGGGAAAATAATCCACCCGATGCTCCAGGCCAACTGCTTCTAACATAGAAACCGCTTGCTGATCCAAATCCCCATTGAGATAGTGCTCATGAAGTTCGAGGGACATGCGGACATTTTGTTTTGCCGTTAAAAAAGACATCAAGTTATGGGCCTGGAAAATATAGCCAATGTTGCTCCGGAGTTTCGTCAGTTGTGGTTTAGTTGCCCCGTTTATTTCCTGTTGTAAAATCTGCAAGCTCCCCGATTGGGCCGACCGCAACCCTCCCATTAATGTTAGCAGCGTTGTTTTTCCAGAACCCGATGGCCCCGTCATAATCACAATTTCCCCGGCCTGGATTTCTAAGTTGATGTCAAACAGCACTTGTTTGCGGGTGTTATCGCTACCAAAGAAATGATCTAAGTTGTGGATTTTGATCACTGGGGCTTGAGTTGTCGTCATAACCTACAACTCCATGAAACAAGAATTTACGGTAGGAATTTGGCAAGAAGGGAATTGGTATGTTGCTCAGTGTTTAGAAATTGATCTGGCCAGCCAAGGGAGAACGGAATCAGAAGCCTTAGCCAATATCCAAGAAGCCATTGAACTGTTTTTAGAACCTCCCACACCTGAGATCAAACCCTATCCCGATCTGTTTTTAGAAAATATCGGCCGGATCTGCCGCTTGGAGTTTTCGCATGGCAATCACGCCGGAGATAAAACACATGAAAACCGTTAAAACAAACACATTCACCGCCCGCTCTGTTTTCATGAAAATGGGCAGCATCGTGGCGGCATAGGTAACTTGATAGAGGCCCGTTGCTAAAGCCAAACTTGGAATAAATCCTAAGACTGCCAAAATCAGAGCTTCTTGCATTAATACGCCGAGTAAATAGTTATCGCCATAGCCCATTGCTTTTAAGGTGGCATACTCGGGTAAGTGGTCGGAAACATCAGAATAAAGAATTTGATAAACAATCACAATTCCGACAATAAAGCCCATGATTACCCCCAGGCCAAAGATGAAGCCAATCCCGGTTCCTTCTGCCCAATAGGTGCGCTCAATCTTGGCAAATTCTTCGATGGTTAAAACATTGATATTGCTCGGTAAATGCTGGCGTAACTCCTTTTGAACTTCTAATAAGTCTGCACCCGGTTGAAGATGAATTAACCCGACTTCAATTTGCTCTGGATTGCGATTGAATAGGTGTAAAAATGTCGAATCACTGGCAATCACATTTCCATCGGCGGCAAAAGAGGCTCCCATCGTAAACAGGCCGGCGACTTGAATCCGTTTCGTGCCAATTTCGGTTTCTAAGGGCTTTCCCGATTGATAGAGTTGGGCGATATTGCCAAATTCGGGGCGGCCGGCCTGGTCATAGATCACCTGTCCCAAGGGTTTAATCTGGTCGAGGTTACTGTTGACATCGGGTAAATTAAACGGTGATTGGGCCGGATCAATGCCCCAGACTAAGATATTTCGACTGAGGCGAGTTTCGGGATTGCGCCATTGCCCCGTGGAAAAGTAGAGCGGACTGACTGACTTGACATCAGGAATGGCTAAGGCTTGGTAAAGATGCTCGCGGGCAAAACTTTGGACAGAAAAGAGGGTTTGTAGTTGCGGGTTAACCAGGACTAAATCGGCATTCAGGGCCATGTGGGGCTTGACCGCGGCATCCATTAAGGCTCCTTCAAACCCCATTTGGATAAAAATCAACATATCGGCAAAGGCAATCCCGGCAAGGGCGACGAAAAAGCGACTTTTCTGCCGAGTCAGTTGCAACCAGGCCAGGGGAGTTTTTTTCCAGAATTTGCGAAACATCTACAGAAGCCTCAGAGGGGTTGGGGTTGGCGAATCATGGTCCAAAAGGGAATATCAGTCTGACCTAAACATTCCTGGCGTTGAATCCGAAAGCCGAGTTTTTCATAGAAATTGACCGCCGCCTGGGTTCCGGTTTCTAGATAACAAGCCCGCTCGGTTTGGTCGGCCTGGGTGAGGATCGGTTGCAGGAGTTGTCGGGCAATCCCTTGACCTTGAAATGCTGGGGCCACGCCCAAAATCATCAAATACCAATGGGGATCGGGCAAATCTTGATGGCGATATTTCTCGAATTGCATCAAATGGTTTAACCGTTGCCAGCCTGGCCAACCCAGTAAAAACGGCATTTTGTAATACCCGGCCTGTAAAAACCGCCACCAATGAATGTTTGTTTCGCCGGGGGGAATCCAGGCCGCCACGCCTTTGATCTCATCGGGAGTCGTATAGGTTTGGCGATAGGGCAGGGCATAGTTGACGGTGGTGGCACAAAATTGACGAATTAAGGACTCTTGGCGTGATTCATTGGCCCCGGGGATGAGATATTGCAAAAATGGGTAGTCAGCAAAGGCCTGGGTGAGGGCATCAATGGCTTGAGGCAGATCGGTGCGGGTTAAATGGGCTGTGGTCGTGGCCTGGTTGAGATAGGGGTAAACGATGGTCATAATTTCTCCTAAAAGTTGAATAAAATTACAAAAACCACCAGGGTAAATCATCCAAAAAGGCGTAAATTTCCAGATAATTGAGCAACCCCAATGCATAGAGCAGTCGAGCTTTTTCCTGATGGATGGCAGTTTGATCTTCAAGCCAGATGAGCTTACCGATTGCGGATACGAGGATGAACCAAGGCGAGAGATATTGCTTCAGGGCTTGATGCAGGGGCATGGTGTCATACCTGTTAAATCGAATGTTCGTTATGCTTCAGGTCAAAGCAAGGCGTTACGTTGGGTTGAATCAAGATGAGACTGACGGATTAACAAAAATAGGGGTAAACCCAGGGAAACACCGACCGTGACGCTGGCCACTAAAGGCAACCAAAGGGAGGAGAGATTTAATCGCCTGCCTTCAACTAAGATCAAAGCCCAGAGAGCAACAAGAGAGACTCCCACATCAAAGCCAAACATACTGGCGGCTGGGTTAGCGAAAACCTGTTGGAAAAATAGGACTACATCCAGGCCATAATCCTTAATAAAGCGTACAAGTTGGACAACTGGCAAAACAGTTCCGAGTAAACATAAGCAGAGATAGGTCAATTGAAGTTTAGTCTGGGGCCAAGAGATCATCATTACCTCACCTCGATTGAATTAGTTGGGAAACTGGTTCTGAAACTTGAATCGCGGTCTGGACTTGGAGATTACTGAAACGAGCGGCGATGGGACTAGATTCGGGAGAGAGTTGGATTTTGACTTCCACAACCCGCCGATCTAGGTTTTCCCCCGGTTGATTGCTGAAAATGGCCTGCCGTTCCACCTGTTGCCCAATTTCAACTACCGTACCCGTGAGTTGATCCGCAAAGGCTTGGCCGGTAATCGTGGCCGTTTGTCCAGGCCGGACGCGAGCAATATCCGTTTGATAGACTTCGGCCACGACCATCATTTGTTGGGTGGTGCCTAAACTGACGATGCCATCATCCCCCAAGGATTCCCCCGGCCGGACATGGACTTTTAAGACGGTGCCATTGATCGGGGAGCGAATATAGGCCTGTTCCAATTGGGTTTGCAGTTGGCGTTGATTGGCAATGGCGCGTTCGACTTCGGCCTGGGCGACTTGAATATCCACCGGCCGCACTTCCGCAATCTGGTTTAAGGTGGCGTTGGCTTCCCGTTGTTGGGCCGCCAGGGTATTCATGGAACGACTGAGGGCGGCTTGGGCTTCCTTGAGTTGGGCCTGGGCCATTTCTAAATCCAAACGCTTCGCATCTAATTGGGAGGTGGAAATGGCTCCCTCTTGGTAGATGGCATAAAAGCGTTCATATTCTGACTGAGCAATCCGAACTTGGGACTGCCAGCGGGCAATGGTGGCTTTTTGGGTAGCAATGGTTCCCTCCAGATCGGCATTGACGCGAGTGATCGTGGCTTGCTGGGCTTGAATTGCCCCGGATTTGGCTCCGGCTTTAACTTGGGCAAGGCGGGCCTGGGCCACTTTAACGTCCTGCTGGGCCTGGTTGAGCGCGGCCTGGAGTCGCTGGGCAGAATCTAGCACTGCAATCACTTGCCCGGTTTTGACCTGATCTCCCCGTTTGACCCGTAATTCCGCCACTCGATCCCCATCCAAGGCCAAGGGAGCGGCAACTTGTATCACTTCTGAGAGAGGTTCTAGGCGGCCAAGGGCAGTAACTTGGGGGGGTGGGCTGGGGGTTAGGGGGATTTCACTCTCGCGCTTGGCCTGGGAAAATTGAGCAACTTGGTTCATGCCATAGGCAATAATTCCGCCAGTCACAACTAAAAGACTGCCCACTAAAAGGGGGACTTTCCAACCCTTAGGCTTCCATTTAACCAACATCACCCTGACTCCTTACCTGCTGGTGGTCGAGATAGGTCGTAATCACATGGCGCATTAAGGCTAATTGTTCGGTCATCGAAACGGCTTCTCCCTCAAACATTCGGTGCATTAAAAGGCCATCCACAAAACACATCAGTAAGCGAATCAGCCGCCGATCCTCCAGTTTGAGCACATCCACCAAGGCCTGTTCCACATGGTCTGAAACTTGCTTTAAGGCGGCATTTTGTTGGACTTTATCGGCCCCCTGCTGCTGATAAAACTCAATTGAAATTAACGTTTGTTGCCGACAGCGGGCCTCGTTGCGCTCCAGAAATCCAAAAGCAGCCTCAAGACGTTCGCCAAAGGTGGGGAGTTTTTCAAGTTCAGCGGCAAAGCTGTAAATGTCCTGCTCAACCATGTCTGCTACCAGTTGCTCGAATAAATCCTCCTTACTAGAAAAATAGTGATAGAGCGTACCCGTGGAAACCCCCAAGGCCTGGGCAATTTGGCGCATGGTCAAGGCGGCGTACCCCTGCTCGGCAAATAAGTCAAAGCATTGATTCAACAACTCACGGCGGTATTGGTCATGGTCAACAATCTTGGGCATTGGGGTAATTCTAGGAACAGTTTTTTATTATCTCGAACGTTCGTTATTTAACAAAATTTAAGCATTGTGTAAAAATCTTGTCAAGAGCCAGAAAATGTGATTTTTTTATAGCGTTCAACACATTTTATTTAACCAATGGAACCCTTTAATACCTTGCTGATCAGGCTTTTTGGGCTTGCCTATTTTTATTTCTTAATCGGCAATACTAGCCGGCTCAAAATAATCACCTAAGATCCAGTCTTATAATGTGCCGCGAAATAACCCTTGGGGGCGGACAAGCAGGACTAACATCATTAAAACTAGAGCTACGGCTAACTTATACTCAGTCGGGATAAACAATGTACTCAATTCCTGAGCAACCCCAATAATTAAGGCCCCCGCAATTGCGCCATAGGGGTTGCCAATGCCACCGAGAATCACGGCTGCAAACATCGGCAAGATTAAAAACCAGCCCATATTGGGACGAATTGCCGTAATCAGGCCATAGAGACCCCCACTGACCCCTGTTAGCACCCCCGTAATCCCCCAAGTCCAGAGGACAACTCGCTCCACATCAATTCCGGTCACCCGAGCTAGATCTAGATCATCCGCCACAGCCCGCATTGCCTTGCCAACTTTGGTGCGTTGCAATAATAGGTGAATGCCAATAATTGCTAAGACTGCCAGGCCCATGACAATTAGGTTGTAATAGACAACTTTAATGCCACCGAGATCAATGGCTGGGACAATCGGCAGTCGGAGGGATTTATTTTCCCCACCCCAAATCAGAATCACCCCATTGCGAATAAACAGAGACAGGCCGATGGAAATAATTACCAGGGTTGTGGATGTAGCCCGTCGGGTTCGCATCGGGGCCCAAATTAGTTTTTCGCAGATCACCATCCCTAAAGCTGTTAAAGCTGCCCCAATCCCAATGGCTGGCCAAATGGATAATCCGGCTCCGTTAGCGACCAAAATGAAATAAGCTCCCAAGGTCATAAAGTCACCGTGGGCAAAGTTCGGTAGGCGTAAAATTCCAAAGGTCAAGCTAAGACCAATGGCCGCTAAAGCAATAATCGAACCCAGGGCCAGGCCATTAACGAACAGTTGTGCAATCGTTTGTGTCATGTATTTATAGAAGGATTGGGAAGCGAGAAGTGAGTTAACGTCTTTTGTGCGGCGATCTACTATGTTCTCGTTCCTCTTTTCTCCCGTTAGTTTAGCAGTAGGGGGTGATATCCTCTTGACACTCATCCGCCAGATAACTCAAGGCCCGAAACCGCAGCCCCACTAATTGGTCATAGAGAGGATTAAGTTTGCACAGGGGTGGGATATGGACAATTTTGCGACCAAAGAGTTTTATATCTCGTTCAAAAGGACATTGGGGCGGAATCAGCCGACAGAGGAATTTGGCCACTTTCGGATCATGAACTTGCATCCCATCTAGCCAATGCCGCATCGGATCTAGGGGGTGAATGCCATCTTGGGAAATAAGGTCTTCGTGCTGACCATCAAGAGTAAGGCGGAGATTTTCGAGGGCCGGGATTTTTAAGCCGAGGGCCTGGCAGTAGGTTTGAACCACATCATCCTCGGCCTGGGAATACACGCCATTGGCTAACCCAACCATGACGGCGGTACGCAAAAAATTTTCCGCCAGACTACCATCGGCTCCTAAGGCGGTTTTCAGTTCTGTGGGAGTCAAGGGTTGAACGTGATCTAAATCCAGGCCGGGGGTAATTTGCTCCTGCATCAGATTGGCAATCAGGTCTTTTTCTTCCGGGTCAAAATGCCCATCGGCCCAGGCCACGCTGAGGAGCCCCCGTAACCATATCCCAACTTGCTCCGGCGAAAGCTGACTGGGTGTAACCGTTTCTGGCATACCAACCTCAATAAACAGGACAAAAAAGAAAATCTATAGGATCACCCTGATCAAGCCAGACAGCAATAAATCGGGAAACCTCGGTTAGGCTGCTTTTCCCTTCACACAGTGGGTATAACCCTATAAGCTGAAAATTTTGAATAAACTTGCTTAAATCAGGAATCTAGGTCAATTTTACCCCAGGCCCCTGAGGGAGAATTACACCCCTGCGGGAAAACATGATCACATCGGCTAAGCTTATTTTGCTCGATTGCATAATAATGCCCAGGTCAGCCGCTCCACAACCCCGGTGATATCTAACTTATGTTTGCGCTGAAACTCGGCCACCGCTTCCTTGGTCTTTGCATCAAAAATCCCCTGGCGTTCGACCCGATAGCCGTTCACCTGGAGTAAGGTTTGTAATTGATAGACATCCCGGCCGGTTAAGCCTTGGCGTAGGATCCGCTCTCCCAGGGGGACTTTATCCTTGAGGGAAAACCACGTTTCTGGCCCCGCCACGCCATCAATCCGTAGGCCAAATTTCCGCTGATAACGCTTTAGTGCTTCTTCGGTGCGACTGCCAAAATCCCCATCCACCTTGAGGGTAAACCCGTGGGCCTTGAGTAATTCCTGTAACTCCACCACATCCGGCCCAACTGACCAGGGATAGAGCGTTGGCCCTGTTAAGGCATAGGGTGAGATTGAGCCAGTCATAGATCGTCAGAAAGGGGCAGCGATAAAAGGCAACAGGCAGCAAGGAACTCTTCCCAAAGCATAGGCACTTTTAGCAAAATTTAGCCCAGGCCCAGGAATTTTAGCCCAGCGGTTATAATTAGTAGCTTAGGATACTTAATCTTCACCCCACAGCAATAACGCCATGAGTCGCGGCACACTTTTCGACAAGGTTTGGGATTTACATACCGTTAGCACCCTTCCCTCTGGGCAAACTCAGCTTTTTATTGGCTTGCATTTAATCCACGAAGTCACCAGTCCCCAGGCCTTTGCCATGATTCGGGAGCGGAAGTTACCAGTCCTATTCCCCAACCGCACAGTCGCCACTGTGGATCACATTGTCCCCACCGATAACCAGGCCCGCCCCCTAGCCGACTCCTTAGCCGAAGAAATGCTCCAGGCCCTTGAGAAAAACTGCCAGGATTACAATATTCGTTTCTATGGCATTGGTTCGGGGAATCAAGGGATTGTCCATGTCATTGCCCCAGAGCAAGGCTTAACTCAACCGGGGATGACCATTGCTTGCGGGGATAGCCATACTTCTACCCACGGGGCGTTTGGGGCGATTGCCTTTGGAATTGGGACGAGTCAAGTTCGTGATGTTCTTGCTTCGCAAACCCTAGCCTTGGCCAAGCTCAAAGTCCGCAAGATTGAGGTCAATGGCAGTCTTCGTCCGGGTGTCTATGCCAAGGATGTAATTTTGCACATTATCCGTAAGCTTGGAGTCAAGGGTGGGGTGGGCTATGCCTACGAATTTGCGGGTTCAACCTTTGCCCAGATGACAATGGAAGAGCGGATGACGGTGTGCAATATGGCCATTGAAGGCGGGGCCCGCTGTGGTTACGTTAATCCCGATCAAGTCACATTTGATTATCTTCAGGGTCGAGATCAGGCGCCAAAAGGTGAGGCCTGGGAGCAAGCCGTGGCCTGGTGGCAGAGTTTAGCAAGTGACCCCGATGCGGTCTATGACGATGGGGTGGTCTTTGATGCGGCTGAGATTCCACCGACTGTCACCTGGGGCATTACTCCCGGCCAAGGAATTGGGGTCAATGAGCCGATCCCGGAGCCTAAGTATTTACCCGATTCGGAAAAAGCCCTCGCTCAAGAAGCCTATACCTATATGCAACTAGAACCCGGTCAACCGATCCAAGGGACAAAAGTTGATGTTTGCTTTATTGGCAGTTGCACCAATGGGCGGATTAGTGATCTTCGGGAAGCAGCCAAAATTGCCCAAGGCCGTCAGGTTGCCCCAGGGATTAAAGCCTTTGTCGTCCCAGGTTCAGAGCGGGTGAAGGAAGCGGCCGAGGCAGAGGGCCTGGATCAAATTTTTACCGCCGCTGGATTTGAATGGCGCGAACCTGGCTGTTCCATGTGTTTAGCCATGAATCCCGATAAACTCCAAGGCAGTCAAATCAGTGCTTCCTCTTCTAACCGTAATTTCAAGGGTCGGCAGGGATCGGCTTCAGGACGGACATTATTGATGAGTCCAGCGATGGTCGTGGCCGCGGCGGTGACGGGGCAGGTGACAGATGTGCGGGAATTGTTGAATTAAGGATTGAAGCTTAAGGATTGAAGCGGCCCTTGAGAATCTGTTCAGCCAGGGCGAGATCGGCCGGAGTTGTGATCTTCAGGTTGGTTTCCTCGCCCATGACGATCTGAACAGGTAAATCAAATTTTTCAAAGAGGGCGGCATCATCCGTAACCTCCAGGCCCAGGTCTCGTCCTTTTTGATGGCAGTCTTTTAATTCCTGAACCCAGAACCCCTGAGGCGTTTGGGCGGCCCAGAGAAAGTCCCGATTGGGGGTTGCGGTGACAATGTTTGTCGAGTTAACAATCTTAATGGTGTCTTTAACCGGAATTGCCGCCACAAATCCAGAGCAGTTCTCAAGGGCCTGGGCGCAACGCTGGAATAAATCAGGTGTGGCCAAGCATCTAGCTCCATCGTGGATCAGAACCTGAGTCGCATCATCCGGGAGAGCTTGTAGGCCATTATAAACTGACTCTTGGCGGGTCTTTCCCCCCGGAATGAGAACAGTCGGGTACGGGAAATCAAATTCCGCCAGTAGCACCTGCCAGTCCGGAAAATCTCCAGGTTGGCCAATGATTCCTAACCAGGAAATAGCAGGTGTCGCTCTAATTGCTGTCAATGTCCAGGCCAAGAGCGGCCGACCCAGCACCTCCAGTAGGAGCTTATTCCGGTGACTGCCCATGCGTTTACCCAGGCCGGCTGCCGGAATTAATAAATGCATAGTTAAGGTTCAAGTTCGAGGTCTGGAAACCAATTATCCTCCAAAACCTACCCCAAACCGATAAGAATTTTCTAGGAAGATTTAATCAATCCCAATGGGTCGCCGGAACGCCTAAAATTTCTCAAGTCTAAGAACGGCGGCCGGGTGTACCTTGATCTTCTGGAGGTGGAGAATCGGCCATCAGGGTCGAAGTTGTCCGGTTGATCTGTTCAAGGGAAGACATTGAGGTGGCGCGGCCAAATCCCCAGGCCAGGCTGAGGCAAACGAGACTGACAACAATCGCAATTACATAGGGCATGGTAGAGACCTCTGAAGAAGGGTTAACTGGGGAGAAGGTAGGGGAAAACATCATTTTTAGTGTCTGTTGGGAGGCGCAGGGCAAGCAGCTTGGGCAGTGAGATGAGTAACTCGAAAGTCATTTAACCAATGGCATCCTTGCTGGATCAAGTCAGGGAGGGAATAAAGAGGCATTAGATAAACTTGGTCATTTTGGCCGGCAACCGCTAGGTGTTGGGAGGCGGCCGGACTGACATCGAGGGTATAGGAAATACCGGCCTGGTCATTCACAGTCGCAATGGGTTGACCACTCAAGGCCCAAACACTGACAATGCCATCCTGCCCCGCACTGACAATCATTTCGCCATCTTGACTCAATCCTAAGCTGAGAATACTACTCATGTGACCCCTAAATTGACGGATTTTACGACCGTTCAGTTCCCACAGGCCAATGATTCCGCCTTCCCCAGCCACAATCACGGTTTTGCCATCGGGGGTAATATTTAAGCTGGTCAGCCAACCTTGCTGGGGGTTGAACTCGCGGATTAACTTGCCAGTCTTCACATTCCAAAAGCGCACCCAACCATCTTGACCTGTACTGACTACGGTTGAAGTGGGGGAGTTTTCGGCCCCTGGAGTTGGAGGTAAGAAGCGTAACCCCCAAATTGCCCCAGTATGGCCGTGGAACTTACGAGCAGACTGAGGTGGCCAAGCTGGGAATTGATCAGCGGTTGCTGTGAACGGGCCTGACCAAACCAGAATCTCCCCGGTTTTCCCCGCCGCCGCCAAATACTGGCCATCCCCACTAAAGTCAACGGCATAGATGGCTGGCCCAGGCGGTTGCAGGGATAGAACAGAATTGGGGTGCTGCTGGAGGGGCCAAATTCCAACCGTACCATCATCACCCCCAAAGGCGAGGCTCTGGCCATCAGGGCTAAATTCCACGGTATTCATTCCCTGCGAGCTGGCCTGGATCCGTTGGCTGAGTTGCCCATTCAGTTGCCAAAGCTTAAGGCTGCCATCTTTCCCCGCAGTGGCCAGGTGATCTCCTTGGGGAGAAAAGTTAACGTGCCACACACTGGCCTGACCTGCGCTCCAGAGCTTATCTCGGGGTTGAAAATCCCACAGGAACAGCCGACCACTGGGATCGCTACTCAGGAGTGTTTTCGTTCGCTGATTGAAATCCACACTGGTGACAAACCGTTCATGGCCCGATAGCTCATGTTGGAGTAAGCCATTTACAGTCCAGAGACGAATTATATTATCTTCACTCAGAGTCAATAATGTTTCCCCAGAGGGACTGGCTCCGACTAAATAAGCTGGGGTTAAACTGACCCGCCACTGGTTAATTTGCTGGCCTTGGGTCGTCCAAAGCCGGAGAATCCCATCCTCTCCAACTGTGGCAATTTTTTTGTGGTTAATAAAGATGACACTTTTTTGGATTACGGCTTGACCCAGGCCCGCCTGCCAGGCCCCCACCAACTGCCCCGATAACGTCCAAAGCCGAATAAAGCCATCATTGCCCGTGGTGACGAGGGTTTGCCCATTGGGAGCGTAGGCAAGGCTGAATCCTTTGGGGGCCTGGGCAAAAAAGCGTGACTGGAGGCGGCCATTTGCGGCCCAAACTAGGACTTCACCTTGATTGGTTAGGCCCGCTAAGGTGGTTTGGGTTGGACTGAACTTAAAGCTCGCCAGGCCTGTTGCCAAGTTGCCCAATGTAAATAATTTTTGCGGCTGACCGGCTAGATTCCAAACTTCACCCGTGCCGGCCTGGGTAAAGAGGGCCAGTTGCTCACCTTCAGGATTAAACCGCATTCCCACGAGGGGTTGGGTGGACAGTTGGGCCTGGGCTAATTTCTCCCCTTGGATATTCCAACGTTGAACCTGGCCGTCTGTGAGCACCGTCAGCACTTGTCCATCTTGGGTGAGGCTGCTACCAACTAAGGGTTTGGCAATGTTCCATTGGTTGCGGGCCAGGATGCGGCTGAGGATCGTATTCAGGGTTAGGATCGGGCGCGTGGTTGGGTATTGACTCAGGGGCTGTGGGCCAACAATCCGCAATAGTTCCCGGCCATTTTCGATTGCCGCCACCAGCGAGGGTAAGGGTTGGGAGGGAAATTGATTGAGGATATTGATACTGTCCTGTTCAAGGCCCAAACTGGCTTGGGAGCTTTGGAGTTCTTGGCTGGTGCGCACCAGGCCTGTACCGACTACAATCGCAATCACCGACACTAACCCTAAACCAGCTAATGATAATTGCCCAAGGCGGCGGGCCTGTTGGCTGGCTTGACTCAGGATGCGATTGGCCTGGGCCATGGCTTCTTTTTCTTGACGTTCAATAATCAGGGTGCGTTGGGTTTCCTGTTGTTGCCAATCTTGGGAAGCGGCTAAGAATTGATAGTCTTGGTCACTTAAACTTTTGTCACTGGCCCAACTTAAGGCTTCTTTGAGGCTTTCTCCCCGCAATAGCCGCGAGGTATCGCTACAGTTGGACTCGACCCAGGCCTGGAGTAATACCCCATAGGGCCGTAATTGCCCCAGTTGAAACTCCACCCAGGCCAAGTCAAACACCTGGGCATAAATTGGATTAAAGACCCGTAACTGCCCCTGGTCGTAAGCCACTAGGCCGGTTAACCGCAATTCAATCTGTTCACTACTGTCATCGGCAGGAATTGTCCCGGTCTGGAGCAGGTGTTGATACAGGCCTAAAATGCGGCTGGCCCGTTGTTCATTGGCCAAAATCCGGTTGCGAATGGTTTTTAAGTGTTCTGGTTCATCATGGTGTTCCCAATCGGTTAAGACTCTGGCCTGGACGAGTTGGTTAATGGTGGCGGTCTCCTGGCCTGGGGGAATGGGGTCTAAAAGGTGCTGTTGGGCCAGGCGGCAGAGTTTTTGGGTCAGAAAGGGTTGCCCCCCCGTCCAATCTAAGATGGCCTGGAGTACGGTTTCTGGGTTCGGACTGAGATCGGCCAAGCCTTGGGCTAAGGGGGCCGCTGCCGGTAATGCTAAACCCTCTAGGGGAATGGCGCGCCCAATATTAAAGGGAGTCCGTTGCTTATCTTGAATTAAATTGGCAGGAGTTGTCACCCCCATCAGCGCAAAGGTGAGGCGATTAAAGGCTGGATTATCCACCCGTTGGTTATAACAGGCCCGCATCCAGGTAAAGAAGTCATCGGTGGCGAAGGGTAAACTCAGGAGGCTATCAATTTCATCAATAAAAATGACCAGTGGGGTCGAAATCAGATCCAATAAGACGGTTTCAACAAAATCCCCTAGACGTTGCACCGGCCCTAGATAGGCGCGTTCTCGCCACCAGGCCCGCAGTTGAAACTGCTCTCCCAGGCCAAACCCCTGCACCAAGGCCCCAATCAAGCTGGCGTACCACTGATCACTATTGATGTTTTGGCTGCCAATCTTGGTAATATCTACGGCTGCACAGGCCACCCCCGCGGCTTGTAACCGTTGCATCACCTGAACCCGCAAACTAGACTTTCCCATCTGGCGGGCATTGAGGACATAACAAAATTCCCCGCCCATGAGTCCATCAAAGAGGGCCATATCCGCCGCCCGTTGCACATAGGTACGAGCAGAATTGGGTAAGCTTCCGCCAACTTGGTAGGAAATGCTTGAACTCACTAAAGGCGGGGATGTCATTTGAGAGCATGACCCATTGATGGCTGGACAAAGGATAAATCAAGGAAAAGTTGGCGAGGCATTATCTCCAGGACTTCTAAACGTTTCTAGTGGTCTAGCCCCCCCTGTGTAACCCAACAAAACAAATCAAATCAGTCTTGATGGTTACTCCAGACGCAGAAGCAGGCAACCGATGTTCCAATAATCTTCCCAATCTTAAGCCAGGCAACTAAGAGTGGAGCAAGCCAGAAACAGTTACTCATCAATGAGCCAGGAATTAAAGGTTGCGGTTTCATCCAAAATTCGCTTCGGTCGTAAAACGAGGATGACCTGCCCCAAAATTTCCACCTCTGCTTCTGTCCCTAACCAGGCCAAGCGGATATCTTCACCCTCCATCACTAAAACATAGCGTTCGGGATCCCAGGCCCGCTGGCCCCGATCCACAATGACTAAAACCTCTTCGCAGGGCTGATCCGCTGGGACATTGGGAAGATTGGTAGTTTTCGATAAAATTGCCATCGGTTCTATAGCTTGGCGAATGACCTGCCACCCTGGGATCGGGACAAAGGCTCCGGCCTGGGTTGATTTGAGAGTTGCAAAGGCACCTGTTTCCGTAAATTGAGGCACTTGAGCTAGGGCCTGGGAGGTAAGGGGCAGTTGCCCAACCAGAGGGACAATCCGAGGCATTTCTTCTTCAGATTCCAGACGATAAAACGGCAGACGGGGGGCCGTTTTGGCAGTGGGAACGGTGGTGCTCAGGAGGAGGGCTTCCAAGGCTTTGCGGGCTGGGTTGGCCTGGGCATAACTGAGACCTTGGGCAATCAGGCGAGACCGCTCTACTAAATCAACCTGTTGGCGAGCTAAATTCCAGTAATAAGCGGCCACCCGATCTCCCCCAGTTTGGCCAAAGGATTCTGGAATCGTGATCCGGCCGGCGTTTTTGAGGGCATTGGCGATCTCATGGGCCCCATCAGAGTCCAGGCCCCGATCCTGAATTAACTCCGCCCCCCAAACCCGCTCCTGTTGATTCAAAATCCGTAGTTCGTAAAGACAATCACTGGCCCGTTGTTGGAAATGAGCTAGGGTTTGACTGTTAGCTGGCCCAGCTTCAAGACTCTTAAAAACTTGAATGGCTGTAATGATTTGATTTTGATGAATCGGTTCAAAGCCTGTAGCTTCAAAAATGGCCTGGGGTGAGAGGCCTGATTTTTGCAATTGTTGACAAGCACTCGCCCAATCCAGCCAGTTCCCTTCTTTGCGGCGGAGTTTTTGGAGGATTTGGGTAATTTCAGGTTCACTTAATTGGGTAGTTTCAACAGTCATAAAATTATTTTTTTAGTTGGAATCAGATTAAGAATTACGTTTTACCCAGGCCCGAAACTCTTGTAGTGTTTGCGTTTCACCAATTTCTAGACGCTTTTGCAAAAATTCAACGAAAACAGGAGCTGGGATTTGGGGAAATATCAGACTTGTAACCCTGTGATAGTAGGAGCCTTGTTCCAGGAGATAATACTGCAACGTCTTTCCATCGTATCGCCAAACTTCAGGAATCCCTAAACTGGCATAGATAGGCAAGCGGGGTAAGGAAGAACTAGTGGCATCAACTTCTAAGATCAAGTCCGGGGGTGGATCTCCCGCCCGTAAATCAACATTCACTTTACCGCGAATAACTGGCTCATGTTGAATGTAGTAACAGGAATCAGGCTCACATCCCCTACTCATATTGTCAGTTTTTAAGAACATTGAACCAAGTTCTCGAATATTAATTTTCAGTTCATCACAGAGAGTTCTAATCAAGGAACTTAAAAAGCATTTACTGCCTTCATGAACTGCTAAAGGGGGCATAATTTCTAAGTCACCATCCAGGTAATAAAACCGAGCTTTGCGATCTTCTCCTGTCTCTTCAATTAATTTTTCAAAGGTCTCCCAACTGACATGAGGTAAAATCCGTGGTGCGGTAATTTCTAAGTCACCATCTAGGTAATAAAACCGAGCTTTGCGATCTTCTCCTGTTTCTTCAATTAATTTTTCAAAGGTCTCCCAACTGACATGGTGTAGGACAGCAGACGTAGCATCTAGTAAGTAGGTTAAAGATTCAGAACTGGAGGCGAGCATAGCTTTCACCATTGATATAGATTGACTTGAGGCGATGATTACCAGGCCTGGGGTTGAAACTTAGCATCATTCAGGATCACAACTTGATCGCCCGAAAGACCTAAATGACCCTACATTCAGGATAAAGCAGAATAAATAGTTACTTGCTCTCCCTAACGGATATGGCTGGTCTGATTGATACCGCAGAGAAATAGAGTCTCTTAAATCCCCAACCGCTGATAAACTTCCTCTAAATTACTCAGATGTTGTTTCGGATCAAAGCAATCGGCGAGTTCCTTGGCTGAAAGATGTTGACTGATTTCTGGATCAGTGGCTAGGGAGTCGCGAAAATTACCACCTTCTTGATTCCAGGCCTGGTGGGCATGGCGTTGAACTAAGGCATAGGCTGATTCACGAGTTAAGCCTCTTTCCACGAGGGCTAACAACACCCGCTGACTGAAAATAACCCCACCATATAAGTTCATATTCCGGGACATATTTTCCGGGTAAACCTGCAATGTGCGGATGAGTTCTGTCGCTTCCACCAACATAAAATGAGCCGTAATGGAACTGTCGGGCAAAATCACCCGTTCCGCCGCACTATGGGAAATATCCCGTTCATGCCAAAGGGCGACATTTTCTAAGGCCACCATCGCATTTCCCCGCAATAACCGCGCCAGGCCAGTCAGGCGTTCCGAGCGAATCGGATTGCGTTTATGGGGCATGGCCGAGGAGCCTTTTTGTCCCTTAGAGAAATATTCCTCAACTTCAAGCACATCTGTCCGTTGGAGATTGCGAATTTCCACCGCAAACCGCTCTAGACTGGCTCCCAACAACGCTAAAACCTGGGCATATTCAGCATGACGATCCCGAGAAATCACTTGGGTTGAAGCTGGATCCGGTTGCAGTCCCAATTTTTGACAGGTGAGAGCCTCAACTTGGGGACTAATGTTGGCATAGGTTCCTACGGCCCCCGAAATTTTCCCGACAGCAATGGTTTGATGTAACTGACACAGGCGTTGGCGATTTCGTAACAGTTCCGCTAACCACCCGGCTAACTTAAACCCCAAGGTAATGGGTTCGGCGTGGATGCCATGACTGCGACCCACCATGATTGTGTAGCGATGTGACTGGGCCTGGGTCCGAACCGCTTGAATCAGGTGTTCCAGTTGGGTAGAAAGAATCGCCAGACTGGCAACCAGTTGTAGGGCTAATCCGGTATCTAAGACATCGGAACTGGTCATGCCCAAGTGAATATAACGCCCTGCATCGCCAACATACTCGTTCACGTTTGTCAGAAAGGCAATGACATCATGTTTAACTTCAGCTTCAATTTCTAAGACTCGCTGCGGCTCAAAGTTGGCTTTGGCTTTGATGGTTTCAACGGCATCGGCAGGAATTAACCCTAACTCGGCTTGCGCTTCACAGGCGGCGATTTCAACTTGGAGCCAAGTTTTTAACTTGTAAGCATCAGTCCAAATTTCGCCCATCGGGGCCAAGGTATAACGTTCAATCATAGAGAGTGACTAAGGGGTTGGTAAAAGGCAAGAAAACTGCATGGTATCAAAAAAGCTATTTCCGTTCAGGGTGACTTGCGGCATCGCCTGCCCCCATTTGGTTTAAGCGCAGAATGAGTTGATAGAGACGGCCAAAGTCTCGCTGATTAAAGTGGAGTTTCAGCCGGGGTAAATGGGCCGTATGAATAAAGTTAGGACGATGATCTGGTTGCTCGTCTCGGAGTTCTTGGAGGGATGCGGTTGTTTTTTCAATCGTACCACTGTCTAAAATATCAGCAAAGTCTTGATTTAATGCCGCAATTTGCCCATCGGTTAGCTCTTGATTCAAACGCAAGATGAGATATTCATTGACATAGCGGCACGAATGATAAACTCGATAGAAATTACCCAGATTAGTTAAAGCTTGCTCAACGCTATCGGTAATTGTATAAAGCTGATCATCTTCATCACTGATTAAACCATTGCCTTTAAGCTCCCGTTGAATATAATCATGCCAATTTTGCCAATAGGTACCACCCGGCCTATCGACTAAAACCAAAGGGATAGGGGGAGATTTACCCGTTTGGCAGAGGGTGAGACATTCAAAGGCCTCATCGAGCGTCCCAAAGCCGCCCGGAAAAACGGCAACGGCATCGCTTTCCTTGAGCAAAAAGAGCTTACGGGTGAAGAAATATTTAAAATGAATGAGGCGGGGATCACCCTCAATAAAGCTGTTAGCACCGGGTTCAAAGGGTAACTCAATATTCAAGCCAAAGGAATGTCCAGGCCCGGCACCTTTATTACCCGCTTCCATAATCCCTGGCCCGGCCCCCGTCATAATCATAAAGCCCCGTTCTGTGGCCTGGTGAGCAAAATCATGGGCCATTTGATATTCTGGAGCCGTTGAGTTTGTTCTGGCCGAACCAAAAATAGAAATCTTGCGGGTATGGCGATAGGGTGCAAAGACTTGCAAGGCTCGTTCCATGTCTCGTAAAGAGGAACGAATCACTTTCCAATCTAATCGATCTAAATCCGCTTCCGTTAGGCGCAAAAGAACGGCTAAAATTTGCTGAATTAAGTCGCCATTTGTGACTTGATCGAGTCGTTGAATGAGTTGTTCAAAGTCTTGCTGAAGCGTGGCAAGGGCCTTGGATGTTGGACTCATGGGGTGGCCTGGTGGGAGCGAACCTTCATTTTATCAGGTGGCGTATCCGAGCCTCAGACTTTTAGTCTTTATTGTTCCCTAGAGGAACTGATCCAATGTGGCTTCAATTTTAGTTTTGGGAACAGCCCCAACTAACAAGTCAACTTTCTGACCCCCCTTAAAAATCATCAAGGTTGGAATGCTGCGAATCCCATATTGAGAAGCAACTGCAGAATTTTCATCGGTATTAACTTTGACGACTTTTACTTTGCCGTCATACTCATTGGCAATTTCTTCGACAACAGGAGCCACCATCCGGCATGGCCCACACCAAGGTGCCCAGAAGTCCACAAGTACAGGTACTTCACTATCGAGAACTTCGTCTTTAAAGGTGGCATCTGTAACTGAAACGGCTGAGGACATAGGGCAAAATCCAAACGAGCAAAACAAAAAAGCGACTATTCTTTCTCTGTCCCTTTCGTTGTCTATCCTATCACACTGTTCTATAGCTCCAGACCGGGTGACTCGGTGTTTCTGAGCCGTTGGGTGTTACATTTTATTGCGGTTTCCGACCACCATCAGTCCCATGGGGAACATCTACCCTCAGGAGTGCTTCAATACAGCCAAGTCCCAGGCCAGTTAGTTTTCCCAGGTCATTTTTGAACCGATAAAAAAGGAAACCGCCTAAACCGAAGTCCAGGCGGGGTGTGGTGTGAGGAGTGAACGGAAACATGTGTCTCCGCTAACTACTATTCTAAGTGACGGTTGCTGAACTGCTCTAGTTCCCAGGGGCCAATTTAATTTGTTGATTTTGCTGATTTTTCCTACACATAATTAGGAAATCAGGAGTTCCATAACAAACTCAGTCAAAATCCTTAGCGGCCCATCCCCAGTTTTTGAGCTTTTTGATAAACCTTACCCTCAGTTAGGAGAGAGGGGGCAATCACGATCTCAACCTGCTGCATTTCGATAATATTTTTTGCCCCTAGGGTTCCCATGCTGGTTTGTAAGGCCCCCAAGAAGTTATGGGTTCCATCATCCAGTTGAGCCGGCCCCCGGAGAATTTGCTCCAGCGTGCCGGTTATCCCGACCCGAATCCTTGTCCCCCTAGGTAGAACTGGACTGGGTGTGGCCATCCCCCAATGGTAGCCCCGACCCGGTGCTTCAGCCGCCCGTGCAAAGGGAGATCCCATCATCACCGCATCAGCCCCACAGGCAATACATTTACAAACATCACCACCCGTCACGAGGCCGCCATCCGCAATCACAGGGATGTACTGGCCGGTTTCCTCGTAAAAGTCTTGGCGGGCCGCAGCACAATCCGCAACGGCGGTGGCCTGGGGAATTCCGACTCCTAAGACCCCGCGGGAGGTACAAGCCGCGCCGGGACCAATCCCCACTAAAACCGCCGCCGCGCCGGCCTTCATCAAACTCAATGCCACATCATAGGTGACACAATTACCGAGAATGACCGGAATTGGCATTTCTTGGCAGAATTGAGCTAAATCTAATGGGGTGACGCTTTCGGGAGACAGATGGGCTGTAGAAACTACCGTGGCCTGGATGAAAAATAGGTCTGCACCAGCCGCCGCAACCACCTGCCCAAACTTACTGGCTCCCGCCGGGGTGGCACTGACTGCGGCAATTCCCCCTTGGGCCTTAATTTCTTGAATCCGTTGGGTGATCAGTTCTGGTTGAATGGGCTGGGCATAGAGGGACTGCATCAAAGGCACAAATTCCGAGGCATCTACCGCGGCAATTTGATCCAAGATGGGGTTGGGGTCGGGGTAACGGGTTTGGATCCCCTCTAGGTTTAAGACTCCTAAGGCCCCCATCTGACTTAACTTGACGGCCATAGCGACATCCACAACCCCATCCATTGCACTAGCAATAATCGGGATAGCCCGAGTCAACGGACCCAGTTGCCAAGAAGTATCAGCTAATTGTGGATCTAATGTCCGGCGACCGGGGACTAGGGCAATTTCATCAATACCATAGGCTCTGCGGGCTACACGGCCTCGCCCAAGTTCAATATTCACCATATTCTTCCTGATCTTTGTTGTTAAGCTATCACGAACTCGGGTTGCTCGGAGTCCGGCGAATGGGGCGTGGAGGCAGGGAATGCCGCTCGGGAGTGGTTGAAGTCGGATGCCCACTCGTGCGTTTGCGGAAGGGAGGCTGGGCTGGCCGGGCTGACTTGGGGGCTTTCCGAGGTGGCAGCACGCCTACGGGGTTGGCTTCCTGAATCACCAAGCGGTTTCCTTGGCGTTGGGCATGTAAATCCCAAAAATATCCAGGGGATTTCATTTCCACAACTCCTTCAAGGCGCACCTTAAAAGCTTTACCTTTGTCAGCGTTTTTACGGGGTTGCTGTTGAATCTTGACCATGACGAATTTCTTATCTTGAGAGTTGAAAATAACTTCGCCCCGGATTGAAAAATAGCCATCATCGGATTCTACAGACGCAACGACTGACTCTGTGGCAACTGGGCTGTCTTGCTGGAGAATGTCAGGCTCCCATACACCAACAATTTGTAGATGTAGGATAATATCTTCTGGGCTAGGGGCCTGGGGTTGACTACTTCTACGGGAGTCTTTCCTGATTTCTTTTTTCTTTTCTCTTGCCAAATCTCGAGTGCGGGGATAAACGACCCAAAGATGTTCTTCATTGAGATCGAGATATTTCTTGATCAGATTCATAACCTGCCCCAAGAGTACTGTTTCAATTTCCTGACCGTCACTGGTGAGGAGGATGCCACGATTGAACTGATCTGGGTCGGGCTTATAAATGCCTTTGACCAGGCCAATGGCCCGATACTGAAGCCGTTCACTGACTGCTGGAATTGGGTGTAGGCGAGTTACGGTGGATTCCGGACTAGGCGGGGGGGGTGGAGTGGGATCGGGAGAAGACAATGGCGGCGGAGGGGGTGGCGGCGACACTGTTTTTTTAATACTGATAATTTCTGGTGCGCCTGAGCTGGACTTCGGCTTTGTCCGTTTTGGAGTAGATTCGGCTGTCATGAATGGTCTCGCAAATGTCTGGTGCAGAAAATTGAACTGGATGAGAGTGCCAATTATGCCAATTATATATGTCTCAGGATGAATGAAGGGAACTCACTAAGAGGGGGTCTAAGAACACTACTTAGGAAAATAAATACACCTTGGACATTCCCTAGATGACTTCGTTTTAGACCCCTGCCGAGGCTACTGTTTGGGGATGCAAGGGCTGTTGCTTCAAACCCCGCGCTAAACGATTGAGGGCATTCATGTAGGCCTGGGCGGAAGCGACGATCACATCGGTATTGGCAGCATGACCGGAGTAAATTCGATCCTCATGTTGCAGACGAATCGTCACTTCTCCCATGGCATCAATCCCAGCCGTTACTGATTGCACAGAATATTCAATTAAGCGATTTGGCAGGCCAATCACCCGATTAATCGCCCGATAGACCGCATCCACTGGCCCGGTACCAATGGCAGCATCAGTGAGTTCTTCCCCCTCAGGCGTGCGGACAATCACGGTTGCCGTGGGTTTGGCATGATCGCCACAGGTAACTTGGACAAATTCCAAGACATAACCGCCCGGATCACTGGCCTGGGTTTCATCCTTGACAATGGCTTCCAAGTCCCAATCCGTAATTTCCCGTTTTTTATCGGCCACATCCTTGAAGCGTAAGAAAGCTTTATTTAAGTCTGTTTCTGACAGTTCAAAGCCTAATTCCCGCAAGCGACTGGCAAAGGCATTCCGGCCGGAGAGTTTCCCCAAGACGATTTGGTTTTCGGCCAGGCCAATCAGTTGGGCATCCATGATTTCATAGGTGAGTTTGTGTTTCAGCACCCCGTCTTGGTGAATTCCCGACTCATGGGCAAAGGCGTTGGCTCCCACGATGGCTTTATTGGGTTGAATCAACATCCCGGTCAAGTTAGAAACTAGGCGCGAGGTTTTGTAGAGTTGACGGGTATCAATATTGGTCAAGGATGCCTCAGAGTCCACGGGGCGACCGAAGAAGGGATTGAAATACTGCCGCCGCACATGGAGGGCCATGACCAATTCTTCTAAGGCAGCATTCCCAGCCCGTTCGCCAATGCCATTGATCGTGCATTCCAGTTGCCGGGCTCCGTTTTTCGCCGCCTCGAGGAAGTTAGCCACCGCCAAACCGAGATCATTATGCCCATGGACAGAAATAATCGCCTGGTCAATGTTGGGGACGTTGTCTTTAATGCCCTTAATCAAGGCCCCAAACTCAGCCGGAGTGGTGTAGCCCACTGTATCGGGAATATTGATCGTGGTGGCCCCGGCAGCAATGGCAGCTTCGAGGACTTGATAGAGAAATTCCGGATCCGAACGGCCGGCATCCTCTGGGGAAAATTCCACATCTTCCACAAAGGTTTTGGCATAGGCCACCATTTCTGGGGCAATTTTGAGGACTTCAGCCCGGCTTTTTTTCAGTTTGAACTCTAAATGAATATCCGAGGTGGCAATAAAGGTGTGGATGCGTTTGTAGTGGGCTGGGGCCAGGGCCTGGGCAGCGGCTTGAATATCGGCCTGGGTGGCGCGGGCTAAACCACAAATCACCGGGCCAGTTTCCGTTCCCACCTGCTCGGCAATCCGTTGGACGGCCTCAAAATCCCCCGGGCTGGCAAAGGGAAATCCGGCTTCAATAATATCCACCCCCAGTTTGGCCAGTTGTTTGGCGATGACCAGCTTTTCATCCACATTCAGCGACGCGCCCGGAGATTGTTCCCCATCCCGCAGTGTGGTGTCGAAAATGAGAATGCGGTCAATGGCCTGGGGCGGATATTTGATGCTCATATCATTACCGTTGCCTGAAAACTGAGAGTGGTGATCTAAAACTAGAGGAACATAAAGCGAACTTAAACCGAGTTTGTCTTAGTTACGCTTCTCCTTCCTAGTTTAATCCTTGGCCTGGGAATTGCCCTGTTTTTTTGAGGTTGCCCTGCTAATACTCTAGGGCTTGTTTTCCAGCGGGGCGCGACTGTAGTGAGCAAGTTTAAAGATATACAGGCCATGGGTGAGTAAACCGAGGAGCCAAATTCCCGTCACCCAGGCCGGCCAGGGCCAATTTTTATCTAGGAATATGTCGAAAAACCAAATTCCAGAATTGCTGGCGGCAAACAAGGCAACATGAACCGCAAAGTTAATCCGGTCTTCGAGGCGGCGATAGGCTGGATCCTGGGGATCGGGTTTGCGGGGCCAACGGGGCGGCATAGAAAAAACACTCCAAACAAGGCTGGGGGGAAGGGAATTTTACTTGTATCCTAACCTGTTCTATGGTTCGACTTTGACGTTCCCGGCCGGATCAATGGTGACTTTTACCCCCAAGCGGCGGAGATTTTCAATGGCGGCCTGCTGTCCCCGCCCAGATACGGCATTTCCCAGAACCATCAGCCAGGAGTTAATTTGGGCCTGTTTGCTGTCGGGATTGGTGCGGAGAAAATCTGCCATTCGTTGATAAAAGGCGGCTGACTCTTTGGCCTTTGCCGTGTTTTGGAGACTGACCCATTGGGCGGCCATTTCGTAGGACTGCTGGGCAGCTTTGTGATCCCCCAGATAGAGCAATTCATCAATGGCTTTATAAACCCAAATTAAGTAGGCCTGGTCAAAGACGTTCGGGTCGAGTTGTTTTAAGCCTTGGTTCATCAAATCTACGGTGATTTGGGGTTGCCCAGCAAAGAGGGTGGTGGAGGTGGACAGAAACACATAGGCCCGGACAAATTTGGGGTCGCGGGGAATGGTAACTTGAAAAAAGTAAGGCGAAAGATCGTAGCCAGTGACATCCCGGGCCCGCCAATCCCCAAAATATTGCAGAAATTGGAGAAAGCTCCAGTCCCCAATCAAGTTATCAAAGCCAAAGCTGGGCATCTGGGCCAAAATTTGCAGTTGGGGCTTGAGTTGGGCGACTTCCCGCTGATAGACCTCGGGGGATAGGGATTCCTGGGCCTGGGTTTGGAGGGTTTTGAGGGAGGCTTGTTGCATCCAGGCCACGACCGCTAAGGCCCCACAGGTAAAGATGGCTCCCAAGAGGTCATTTTTGGTCAGGGCTAGTTTCATCGCTCTAGGCTTAAGATTGCTGCCATGTTCTGAGTTGGATCCAAATTAGCACCAAGGTTGCCACCAATAACACCATTGCCGCCGCGGCCGCATAGCCAAAATCAAACATCCCAAAGGCCTGTTGATAGATGTAATAGACCAATAAATTTGTTGAGTTAAGGGGGCCGCCACCCGTGACCACATAGACCTGTTCAAAGCTGCGGAGGGTGAAAATTGTGGTGGTGACTGCGGTTAAGACAAGGGTGGGTTGCAGGCCGGGAAGGGTAACATAGCGAAATTGCTGCCAGGCCCCGGCCCCATCTAAACGGGCGGCTTCATAGAGCGTTAGGGGAATGGTTTGCAGGCCGGCGAGAAAGACGACCATATTAAAGCCCAGTTGCTTCCAAATACTCAGCAGAATTAAGACCGGCATGGCCCAAGTTGTGCTACCTAACCAGGAAATGGCCTCTACCCCAACGTGCGCCAATAGTCCATTCACCGGCCCCTCAGTTTGAAACAGCCAGCGAAACCCCAGCCCGGCAGCCACAATTGAGGTGACGGAGGGTAAAAAATAGGCAGTGCGCAGGGTTGTTCGGCCCCAAATTGGCCCATTTAAGCCCACCGCAATTAGGAGGGGAAGAATGAGGCTAGGCATTACCGTGACGATGGTGAAATAAACCGTATTGCCTAAAACTTGCCAGAAGTCGGGACTTAAGAACAGGCGTTGATAATTCTGCCAACCAACCCCATAGACACCGGAACGGGTAAAGCTGCCCCCCGTAAAGCTTAAAACTCCCAGATAAAGAATCGGGATAAAAACAAAAATTCCCAGAAAAATCAAAGCCGGAGCTAAGAATCCCCAGGCCATCAGGGACGGCGGTATGGGTTGGGTTGGTTTATCCACAGCCAGTTGGCCTCAATTGGAAGGGGAAACATATTGATCTTAACGGCTCCCCCAGTTCCTTAAGTCGGGTTTGCTAATTGTTTCACTAAACTCCCAAATTGATTCCAGGCCAGTTCAGCCGGACGCATTTGCTCCATTAGATAACGGGCGGTGGCTTCCCCGGCCTGGGCAGATTGAATCACCTCTGGGAGGCGTTGGCGAAACCGATTGGCAATCCCGACAATTTGTTGGTTGGCATGGACGCATTGCTCCCCCAGCTTGTTAATTTCGGTAGTAATGAAATCAAAGGCACTGAACTGCCCCCCGGCTCGCCCAATAATTAAACTGGCTTGTAAGGCTAAATGCTTTACCTGACGGCTGATGTGGGCAATCTCGGCACTGGCCCCATCAACAATTTCCAGTTCTTGCTCTAGAACCCCACCCAAACGCAACACCTGATTAAATTCCCGCATCAAGCTATTGGCAGAGGTGATTGTCCCTTGGGCGGCCTGTTGGCTTTCCTGGACGACCAGTTGCCCCATTCCCAAGAGTTGCTGATTGATCCGGCTGATTTGCTTGGCCTGGGCCCGTAATTCCTGATTTTGATGTTCGAGAATTTCTTGGTGGCGGTGGCTGTCGATCTGGCTTTGGGCTAATTGCTGGGCATAGCTTTCGGCTTTGGCTTGGGCGGTGATGAGGGCCTGGGTCAATGCCTGTTTCTCATCCTCTTGCTGGGCCATAAAGCGGTGAATTTGCTGGAGAATCTTGGTCTGGGCTAAGAGCAGAGTATGGCAACTCAAGAGTAAATAATCCCCTGCCCCTGCCCCTGCCAGGATGATGGGGTCATAAACAAATTCACTTTCACGGGATAAAGCTGCTCTCACGGCCGTGATAATTGGGCAACTGGCGGGCAAAACCAGGGGTAAGGCCTCTAGGGCAGAACCCTCTAGGAGTAACTGGATCGGCCGCTTGAGGTAGAGTTCCCGCCCAAAGGGTTGATTCAGGCGCGCATAGAACTTGGCCTGGGGAATCAGAGCCTTGGGTTTATTGTCTGCGAGGATAATCACACCGGGTAACTCCGGCTGGGCCTGGAACTGCTCCAAAATAGATTGCCCAATCACGTCACTGGTGAAGCAACTGCTATAGGTGGGGAGCAGATGCAAGGGAGATTGCGGTGTTAAAGGCTGATTGGTCTGACTGGTTAGTTCTTGAAGCTGTGCCATTCTTCCCCCAGGCCCGCCTCGGCAGTAGAACCGTTTTACTTGCGATGACAACTAAGGGAAATTTAACAACCTGACGTTAAGGAAAAACTATGGCGGGGTTAATAAGTCTGGGGTCATTCCCGGCCCTGCTGATCCTTCTCCGGGGAGATCAGTTTGCCCGTGAACAGCAGTCGCGCCCTAACCCCCTCAACAATCCTGATCTCGGCCCATAGATTTGGGATAATCTTGAGGCATCCCGTTCACATCCCGCGAAATTCCTTGGCTCTTCATATTGCTTGGCTTGGTAAAAAATCTCCCCCCTGTGGCAATGTTACCTATAGTCGGGAAATTACGAACGCGCTCCAAGATCGGGGGCATCAGGTCAGCTTTCTTCATTTTGTCCAAGATACGGAGAGTGAAGCCCTAGATCGACCGCTACAGCCAGGAGACGGGCAAGAAGTCACCCTACCCTGTCTATATAAATCCCAGGTTTATACGATTCCCTCCTTGCGGGCCAGTAAGGTTTTGGCCTCCTCATTGCGGCAATTAAAACCCGATATTGTCCATGCCTCCTTGACCCTCTCCCCGCTGGACTTTTTACTGCCAGAAATTTGTGAAGAGTTGGGGATTCCTCTGGTGGCCACCTTCCATCCGGCCTACAGCGACAAATATCGGAACCTCTCCTCGGGAACCCAATTGGTGATGTACCAGTTGTATGCCCCGTTTTTAGCCCACTATGACCGGATCATTATTTTTTCTCAGCCCCAACGGGAGTTATTGATTCGCTTAGGTGTGCCGCCCCAGCGCGTGGTTGTGATTCCCAATGGGGTAGATATTCAGAAATATTCCCCTGGCCCCTCCCGTGTCAAACAAGAGTACAACGCCGAGCGAATTTATATTTACCAAGGGCGCATTGCGATTGAAAAAAATGTTGAATCCCTGTTGCGGGCCTGGTGTAAAGCCAAACTGCCAGCAAATTGCAAATTGTTAATGGTCGGGGGCGGCTCCCTGATGTCTTCGTTGATTTCAACCTATGGGCCAGAGCAAAATGTGCTGTGGTTGGGAACGATTTTGGATGAACAACGGCGGATTGAACTCCTGCGCGGGGCTGATGTGTTTATTTTGCCCTCCTTTGTCGAGGGGTTGTCTCTATCGTTGTTGGAGGGGATGGCCTGTGGTCTAGCCTGTTTAGCCACCGATGTGGGCGCGGATGGGGAGGTTTTAGATGGGGCTGGAATAATTTTGAATCCTCAGTATGTCAAATCCCAACTGCAAACCCTGCTGCCCCTGTTTCATCAACACCCCGAAATGATTCCGATGCTGGGGCAAAAGGCGCGTCAACGGGTTGTGGAAAAATATAGCCTTAGTCACAATGTGGATGCCTTAGAAACCTTCTACCATGAGATGTTGCCGGATTATAATTTCAAGGTTTCCCTCCGGGTCAGCTAACGTTGGTATCTTAACCAGAAAGAAATCGCCGCCACATTCTTGGGTTTGGGGATCAAATTCAACCCCCATTTAGAGAACAAATTCCCCCGGCCTGGGTCAAGATTTGCATGACTAACTCCCTCTTTTAGAACAGTTGAGAAGAGAGTTACTCCTGGGTTTAGTGGTGAGGATAAGGATGGGTAAATTACGATTGTGCCGCGGCAGGCTCAGTTTGGGATTTCTGGTTGCCGGATTACTTGGATTGATGCTGATGATGCCAGGGTTGCTTCTGTCTTCTCAGGCACAAGATTTAACTGGCCTGGGGTGGGAATTGGGGTCTTTTCCGGTGGAGAATTTTCAAACCTATTCCTCCCCCTTTGGCTATCGGGCTTCACCGACTGGAGGGTATGGGACTGAGTTTCACAATGGGCTGGATTTTGCCGCGCCTGAGGGGAGCTACATTCGCAATTGGTGGGCCGGAAAAGTGATTGAGGTTTCTGATGATACGGCCTGTGGCACCTTGGTGCGGGTACAATCCGGGGCCTGGCAGCACGTCTATTGCCACATGAAAGGCCAGGTAGAAACAGAACCACGGGGGCGAGTCATGGTGGATCGGGCTGGGGGGGTAGAAATTTGGCAGGGACAGACCTTAGCGACTGGGATGCGAATTGGGCGAGTGGGGATGACGGGCCGGACAACGGGGCCACATCTGCATTGGACATTACGCCATCAAGGGCAACTGGTGAATCCGGGGGTCGTCCTCCAGGCCATGGCCGAGGCTCAACAAGCCGTAACCACTCCTGAATCACCTGTAACAAATCAAGGTTAGAACTATAGCGTTACTCGTTTAGGGTGCTTATTGGGACAAGTCAGAATAGGCTTTATGGGCAGTCTTTCTAAGATTTCTACTCTCTCGCAACAGTCTGTGTAACGCTATAGAGCCAAAATATTGAAGCCGATTCCAGGCCTGTCTAGGGTATTGAACAGAGGCTTAACAGTTGGAATAGTGGCTGGATTTCAATTTATCTTGTGATCTCAGGTACAGTGGCATCCCAGACCAGCTATGGATTTATTGACGATTTTTCCGTAGTAACTGCCAGGCCAGGAGAATCACAAACATCGGATTATTGAGTAAATATCGTTGCCATAAACGTCTGGGTTCTTGACTAAAGCGAAATAGCCATTCCAGGCCTAGGCCCATCATCCAACGGGGAGCCTGTTTGACTTGACCACTGTGAAACGCAAACGCAGCCCCAACTCCCAGAACAATTGCCGGAATCAAAGGGGCATAATCCGCCAGCCAATACTCCTGCTTCGGACATCCCAAGCCGACAAACACAATTTTGGCTCCTGAGGCCGCAATTCGTTCACAGTCTTGGATTAAGGCTAGATCGTGGGCTGGAAATCGGCTTTGGAAGGGCGGGGCATGGCTACCAGCAATGATCAGGGCGGGGAATTGGTGCAATAGCCGGGCCTGGAGTTGACTTAAGCCATTTTCGTCACTGCCATAGAGATAAATCGCGTTGCCATTTTTTTCAGCCCAAGCACAGCCCGCTAATATCAGATCCGGCCCATAGACCCGTTGAGGATTTTTGACACCCAAGGCTTTTAAGGCCCAAACCAAGGGCATTCCATCGGCCGTTACCAGTGCGGCTTGGTTCACAACCCTCTGAAAGGCGCGCTGCCAAACCCCGGACATAACCACATGAACATTAGCCGCCACCACATAGCCCCATTGTTCTTGGGCGATCCATGTTCCGAACATCTCCCAGGCCTGGTCATAGGTGGTGACATCTACCCTTGTGCCGAGAATATAACGGGAGTCCATTACCCCAAGATCCGTACTAAAGGCTAAGGGCAGGCTTATGGCGTAAGGCAATTTCTTGGCGTTGGCCGGGGGTGAGGTGCAACACCTGGGGCGGGTTCGGAAGTTGGGCTAAATCTGGTTCTAAGGTATCCCCCATGTCCAGGCCCTGAAGTAACCTCGCCAAAAGACCCGTAGCCTGAATTTCCCCCGGTTGGGCTGTGGGGACAATCACTTGGGGCTGCACGGCCGTCACTAACTCCAGGCCTTGGGTTTTCCCAGCAATAATTGTTCCCAGCAGCGGCACATGGACATCACTAATGGGCGTAATTACCACATCAATGGGGGCAAAGTTGCTTAAAGCCGGATCATGGTAGCCGTGGGGTTCGTAATAGAGGGAGCAACCGGAGGCCGGGGATTGGAGGACATAGCCATTTTCTTGCCGGAGTGGCCCAATCGGTGAACCAAGGGTAGCCTGAATCTGAATGTTCCCTAAAGCATAGGTTTCCCCATGATGGAGGACGGAGATCTGGTGAAAGCCAAGTTTCTGAACTGTTTCTAAGGCGCTGGGGGGGCAAAGGAGGGGAATTTGGGGGTCTAACTGTTGCAAGCTGGGAGGATGGGTGTGATCCGGTAAACCCTGGGAGAGCAAAATTAGGTCTATGCTTTCGGGGCAGGGCCTGGGGGTGAGTCGGGTTAACTGTAATAACCAGGCCGGTAAGCCAAAGGTCATCGGCCCCACGAGCCAAGGATCAATGAGGATGCGCTGATTATCCAATTCCACTAACCAGGAGTTCAGGTCTAACCAGGTTAAGTACAGACTCACCGTTGTCTCCCCATATCGTTAATCGACATTGATCTAGTTTTGAAATTACCTGCCCCTAGCCTAGCCCAGTTGGAGGATGGCAACCCAGTTTCCTGCGGGACAAGATAGAATAATTCCCCACCTTAGAATATAAACAACTTCTAGCCTTTTGTAAAGAAGTGTTGCATTTTCTCAGAATAGCCGTTAAGTTTAAGGGGTAATGTGGCAACCTTAAATAACTCCATTGGCGTTTTAGAAATGCAATCCCTCCGTTGGAAACAACTCATTGAATATCTGCAAGGAGAAATGGCCCTACCTAGTTCTTCCATCGCCCTTGGTCTGAAGCATTGTGACGAGAAAATTAATTTATTGCCTGTGGTGCTGTGGAAGTATGGCCTGGTTTCCATTGAGCAACTGGATCAAATTTTTGATTGGATGGAGACGAGTTAATTCTTAGAATTCCTAGGAACAGACTATAACGTTACTCATTTAGGCTGAGATCGGGACAAGTCAGACAATGCTTTCTGGGCAATCTTTTCCACATTTCTACTCGCTCAGAACAGCCTGCCTAACCCCATAGATCAAGGTCAATCTAAGCTCTCAGCATCAACAGCTAAGGCTGCCTAAGGTTCCGCCTCCAGCCAACTCATTAAGTTCATTAAGCTAACTAAGCCCCCACCGCCTCCTTGGCCGCGTAAAGCACTTCCACATTGATATGACTAATATTTCGCTCACGGGCAAATTTTTCGGTGTTGCGTTTCACCTTGCCGCGCACAAAGCCCGGAATTTTATTCAGTTCTGCCAGGCCATCGCTAGTCCAATTGAGATCCGAATCGGCTGAGATGCCCTTGTGAATCACTTCCTTGGTGTCGTGGCCGCCAAAGATTTCCAAGAGATGATCTTCCATCCCCAAGGTAAAGGAGTTGTAGATTAAATCCACAATCTGATTACTGCCTTCGTAGCCGAGGAAAGGTTTGTAGCCAATCGGGAAGTTTTGAATGTGAATCGGGGCGGCAATCACACCACAGGGGGTATCCAACCGTTTACCAACATGACGTTCCATCTGGGTGCCAAAAATCGCCGCCGGTTCAACCCGGGCAATGGCATCTCCAATCGCCCCATGATCATCGGTAATAATCACTTCATCACAAAAGTCTTGCACCTGTTCCCGGAACCAATCCCCATCGTATTTGCAATAGGTTCCGGCCCAGACCACGTGAATGCCCATTTCCCGACTGAGGATTTTTGTAATCGCCGCGGCGTGGGTGTTATCACCAAAGACAACTGCCTTTTTACCGGTTAAGTTCTGACAGTCAATGGAGCGGGAAAACCAAGCGGCCTGGGAAACATGGAGAGTTTGGGACTGGATAAAGTCTTCGTAGTTAACGGTGGCTCCCTGCTGGTTGAGGAGGGTTTGAATTTGGCGAATACAGCGGGCCGTTTCCACCACCCCCATCGGCGTAATATCCACAAAGGGCTGATTAAATTCCTGTTCTAAATAGCGGGCTGCCAAGGGGCCAATTTCCCGATAAGGAACCAAGTTAAACCAGGCCTGGGGGAGAGTTTTGATGTCATTGACCGAAGCTCCATCCGGGATCACCGCGTTGATGGTAATCCCCAAGTCGGCCATCAGTTTCCGTAATTCCCGGACATCGTGCTGATTATGAAACCCAAGGGTAGTTGGCCCGAGGATATTCACGGAGGGTTCAGGGGTTTTGGCTGTAACGAGATCGCCATTTTTGCGGGCTTTGGCAATATAGAACTGAATAATTTGTTCCAGCGTCCGATCCGCGGCCTGGAGTTCATTGACCCGGTAGTGATTGACATCAGCCAAAATGACATCGGAGACCGTAGTTTGGGAGGCCCGCTCGACAAAATTCTCTAAATCTTCCTGGAGGATGCTGGAGGTGCAGGTGGGGGTGAGGACAATTAAATCGGGGTGTTCTTCGCTATCTTTACGGGTGATGTTATCCACAACTTTTTCTTGGGAACCGCGGGAGAGGACATGGCGATCCACAACGCTGGTGGTGACTGGGGTAAAGTTTCGCTCCCGTTCCAGCATCGAGCGCATGACGTTGAAATAATCATCACCAATGGGGGCGTGCATAATTCCGTGAACATTTTTGAAGGAACTCGCCACCCGCAATGTCCCAATATGGGCTGGGCCTGCATACATCCAATACGCCAACTTCATCGCTGATGTCTCGCTTGCGATTAAACTACTTAAAACCATAACGGCTTTCGGGAATCAGACTGTCTCTCCTGCCGCGCCATGCAACAATACTTGATGATTGGCAATATCCCGTTACTTCGTGATTTGGGGGTTAATTTGGAGGGTAACCGGGGGGCGTGATGACAATAGTTTGGGTCTGCCAAGCTAACACAATCCCATCTACCAAAAGTTTGTAAAACTATGGCTAGGGTGACATGGATGATCAAGATCAATGGTTAGCTCTGAATATTGGGAATACTCATTATTATTGGGCCAGATTTCAAGGACAAAAGCTGATTAAAAGCTGGAAACAGCCCTATCCTATTACTGCTAGTTTTCAACAGTCCTACTTGCCAAATAGTGAACATCTTGCAGAATTTGAGTCATTGCCTTGGTTATGGTTAGCCAGTGTTGTGCCCCAAGAAACAGAAAAATGGTTAAATTATTCCCACTTAAAGTTGTTAAATCTCTCTGACGTTCCCCTTGCAAACTGTTATCCCAGCTTGGGAATTGATCGAGCCTTGGGGGCCTGGGGTGCGGGAGTCAAGTATGGCTGGCCGATTTTACTCATTGATGGCGGCACGGCTTTAACCCTGACGGGAGTAGATGCCCAGCGACAATTTCAGGGGGGAGTTATCTTACCAGGCCTGGGCTTAATGACCCAATCCTTAGCAACCCAAACAGCGGCCTTAAGGAATTTGAATTTTGATTGGCAAACCCTTCCTCCCTTGTGGGGAAATGATACTCCCAGTGCGATCCAATCTGGAATTTTCTGGACTGTTTTAGGAGGTTTAGATTTGTTTATTCAAGATTGGCTAAAAACATATCCAACCAGTCAGATTATCTTCACAGGGGGGGATGGAGAATTCTTAAAATCCGGGTTATTGAAATGGCAACCCCAGTATCTTGATTTACCCTGTCACCTGGATCCCAATGTGATTTTTTTAGGCATAGCGGCAATTCGCCAGAAAAATAGATATTAAAGTTAACAGTCTTGATTTATTGCTTAATTTAATCCTGACCCGGCCTGTGTGATCAAACTTAACCGGATTATCAGTCTTTGAGCACTAGGATTTGATTTGGAATTTCTAACTGAATTGCAGGGCCTAAATTCCCACAGATTGCACTGATAGCCATCCCCTTCGCTCCAGATGGGGAAAACCGCCATGATCGATTTTTTGACCCTCGCCATATAGCATAGAAACAGGATTTATTGATCACCTAATCCGCCTTGACCTAATTCTTGGTTGTGCTTTTCGATGGCATTGCAGCTATATAACACGCTCACGCGGCAACTTCAGCCCTTCCACTCCCTCCAACCCGGCCGGGTAACGATCTATGCCTGTGGAGTGACTGTTTATGATTACTGCCATTTGGGTCATGCCCGCTCCTACCTGGCCTGGGATATTCTCCGGCGATATTTAGAGTTCTTAGGCTATGGCGTTACCTATGTGCAAAACTTTACCGATATTGATGACAAAATTATCAAACGGGCCCAACAAGAACAAACAACGGTGACTGAAATTGTCCAGCGATATATCCAGGCCTACCACACCGACATGGCCCGCCTCAATATTCGCCCCGCCGATCACTATCCCCAGGCCACTGCGGTCATGCCGAAAATTATTGAGTTAATTCAGGAGCTTGTGGCCCAAGGTTATGCCTATCCAGTCCAGGGGGATGTCTATTATGCAGTCGAGAAATTTCCCAGCTATGGCCAACTCTCCGGGCGGCATCTAGAACAAATGAGTGCGGGGGCCAGTGGGCGGGTTGATGAGATGGAGCAAAAAAAACACCACCCCTTAGATTTTGCCCTGTGGAAAGCCGCCAAACCCGAAGAAATGACGGTCTATGACCCTTGGGATTCTCCTTGGGGACTGGGGCGGCCAGGGTGGCACATTGAATGTTCGGCGATGGTGCATCAGGCCTTTGGTGGCACGATTGATATTCATGCCGGCGGGATGGACTTGATTTTCCCCCACCACGAAAATGAAATTGCCCAATCGGAAGCAGCGACTCAGGCCCGGTTGGCTAATTACTGGCTCCATAACGGCTTTGTGACGATCAACACCGAGAAAATGTCTAAATCTCTGGGGAACTTCACTACGATCCGCTCTCTGCTGGACTCTGGCATTGATCCGATGGCTGTGCGGTTGTTAATGCTCCAGGCTCAGTATCGCAAACCCCTAGATTTCACCCCCCTGGCCCTAAAAGCGGCTACCCACGGCTGGCAAACCTTAAAAGAGGGCCTGGAATTTGGCTGGATCCATGCGGATTTATTGGCCGATTTAGACCCGTTACCCATTGACCCTCAGCACCAAGCCGCATTCCAGGCCAGTATGGATGATGACCTGAACACTCCGGCGGCCCTGGCCATCTTGTTTGATTTAGCTAAAAATCTCCAAGGCCAACATAACCAAATTCGCCACACCGGCTCCAGCGATCAACCCCTTACCCACCTTTGGCAACAATGGCACAGCCTAGTGAAATTAGCGGCAATCCTGGGCCTGGAGGTAACCCCCAACAGTGCCGAACCTGAACCAGAGCCAATAATCACTGATGCCGAAATTGAAACCCTGATTCATCAACGCCAACAAGCCAAACAAGGTCGGAATTTTGCTGAGTCGGATCGGATTCGGGACTACTTGGCCACCTTAGGAATTAAATTAATTGATCAAAAAGGCGGGGAAACCCGTTGGCTCCGTTCATAGTTGGGGTGGGTTTTAGGGGCATTGGGAATAAACGTTAGGATGAATAGGTAGAGTCTCCTGCCTAATCGAGAATATTGCTATTTATCACCCTGCTCGAAATCTACCTTGAAAAAGCTTGCTCAACCGGCTGCCATTTATACCGATAATGTCTTTGATCGGCTGGCCCTTGGTTTAATCAACCGTAAAATTGCCCAGGCCTTGGGTCTTACTCCACCTCCCCCGACCTATGCTAACTTTGTCTGGTTATCCCAACAGGTGATGCAGGGACGGACGGCCCAGGAACAACAAGCTCTGATTGCCAAAGTTCTTGCCTCTGTCATTCCCCGTTGGGTACTTGGGGGGATTCGGACAATATTCTCGCCAGCCCCACTCGTCTGTGAACTCAATGCCTGGTTTGCGACCCGTCTCTTTCAATGGCTGGTTGGCCCCTGTGAATGGCAAGCGACCCTTGTGGCTGGGCCGGATCAGGCATTTCGTTGGCAAAGAAGCCGCGTCCAAATTAAGAAATGTCGCTATCTCGAAGAAAGTGGCTGTGTGGGGATGTGTGTGAATCTGTGTAAATTGCCGACCCAAAAATTTTTTACAGAACAGTTTGGGATTCCCCTGACGATGAGCCCAGATTTTGAGGATTTAAGTTGTGCCATGGTCTTTGGTCAGATGCCCCTCCCTTTTAATGAGGAAGAAGCCGCCCAGCAGCCCTGTCTTCACAGCGATCCCAAGCAAGCTCCCTTACCCTGTCCAAAGTTATAGATTGTTCTATTTAGCAAATACTTTTGCTGTCGAAATTTAGACCTAACGATCCACAGACCCCATAATCACATCAATACTGCCCAAAATAGCGACAATATCTGCAACCTTGGTTCCTTTGACGAGTTGGGGCAAAACCTGTAAATTATTGAAATCGGGCGGACGAATCTTCCAGCGCCATGGGAAGACATTATCATCGCCAATCAAATAAATCCCTAGCTCCCCTTTGCCCGATTCAACCCGGACATAATGCTCACCTTTGGGGATTTTGAAGGTAGGAGCCAGCTTCTTACCCATGTATTGATAGTCAAAGCCATTCCATTCCGATTTTGCCCCTTCCACCATCCGTTTGGCTTCGAGGTTTTCGTAGGGGCCGCCAGGAAGTCCTTTGAGGGCCTGGAGAATGATTTTGGTGGATTCCCGCATTTCCCGGATCCGCACTAGGTAACGGGCAATACAATCCCCATCCGGTTCTGTGACAACCTCCCAATCAAAGTCGTCATAGCATTCATAGTGATCAACCCGGCGCAGATCCCAGTTCACCCCGGAACCGCGCAACATTGGCCCCGAGAGTCCCCAGTTAATCGCTTCCTCACGGGTAATTGTCCCCATGCCTTGGAGGCGGCGGATAAAGATCGGGTTGTTGGTAATCAGACGCTCGTATTCATCAACTTTGGGGAGGAAATAGTCACAGAAGTCTTGGCATTTGGTTACCCAACCATAGGTGAGGTCGGCCGCCACCCCCCCCATGCGGAAATAGTTGTTATTGATAAATCGCATCCCAGTGGCTGCTTCAAACAGGTCGTAAATGAGTTCCCGTTCCCGGAAAATATAGAAGAAAGGAGTTTGCGCGCCCACATCCGCTAAGAATGGCCCCAGCCAGAGGAGGTGATTGGCAATCCGGTTTAGTTCCAGCATGATCACCCGGATATAGCTGGCCCGCTTGGGGACGGCAATATTAGCCAATTTTTCTGGGGCATTAACGGTAATGGCTTCGTTGAACATCCCGGCCGCATAATCCCAGCGACTGACGTAGGGGATAAACATGATATTGGTGCGGTTTTCGGCAATTTTTTCCATGCCCCGATGGAGATAGCCAATCACCGGCTCGCAGTCCACCACATTTTCCCCATCCAAAGTCACCATTAGCCGCAACACCCCGTGCATGGACGGGTGATGGGGGCCCATATTAATGAGCATTGGTTCTGTGCGAGTCTCAAGGGTAGGCATAGGAACGCGCGACCAAGAAAGTTAATTTACACCTCTACATAGTACAGCCAGGCCTGGAGATTGGGCCTTTTCAGAGCATTGTGAACCTTTCAAAAATTTGATTTGAATGATTGGTTAACCCTATGGAAAGAAGACTACTAGCCAAGGGAGTCATCCACAGCCTCTGTTTGGCTCAGCCGATTCCGGGCCGTTTCCTTAAATCCCGTTACAGGACGATGGGCGGTTGCCTTGGCCAGGCCAAAAATCGGCATATTCACATAGATTGCTTCGGCTTGCTCCGGTTGGATGCAATAGGTTTCATGCCAAATGCCCACACTGCCATCACGACCAATATTGCGATTAAAATTCTGCCAGGCCTGGAGGTGCGGATCATCCCTATTGCGGGCAAACTGCTCCAGATGCTCAAAGGAACGCCAATAGGAAACTAAAACAATTTCTAGGGGAAACAGCCGAAAAAAAGACTCTTGGCCTAAAAAGCCTTTCTCCGGAAACTGATCTAAAACCTTTAACATCGGCCCCATCGCCCTGGCTGTCGGAATCCACTTGGAAAAGGCCCAAAACCGATTCACCCGCATCCCAATTAGGAAAACGACAACGCCCTGCTGGGTATCCGCTGTAAATCGTCCCGGAATGACTGCTGACATAAAATAGAACGCCTCAAAAATGATGTGACCACTGCCTAATCACTCGGCCCGAAATGGTTTGCCCAGTATAGGAGGTATTTTGAGAACGGGAAAAAAGGGTTTCTGGGGTGACAGTCCAGGCCTGGTTTGGATCAAATAAAATCCATTCCTGTTGATTGACCTGTCTCAAGCTGGGTGGTGATTGCTGGAGAATTTCGGCCGGTTTTTGACTTAGGGCGCGCCATAATTCCAACGCTGTGAGTTTCTCAGTCACGACTAATTCTTGCCACAACAACGGTAATGCCAACTCCAGGCCAATGGCTCCCGGTAAAGCTTCAGCAAAGGAAATCACTTTTTCTTCATAGGTACGCGGGCGATGATCTACGGCAATGGCGTTAATCACACCTGACTTAATTCCTGCAATCAGCGCAGTTTGATCCTCCGGTGTGCCAAGGGGTGGTTCGAGTCTTAAATTGGGGTCGTAACTAGTGAGGTCGTTGGTATTTTTCAGTAAATGTAACCAGGAAACACTAGACGTTATGAGAGCAGCTTGATGGTAATAGCTTTCTAAAAGTTCAACACTCCGGGCTGTGGAAACTCGCATCACATGCAGTGGTTGGGGCAGTTCTCGACTCAGTTCTAAAATGCTAGTTAATGCTGTTGTTTCAGCACTCACGGGTTGCTCAATCAGGCCCAGAGCTAAAGCAATCTCACTTTCCCGGACTACACCGCGACCGGCTAATTCGAGATTTTGAGGCCACAGGGCAATGGGTAAGTGGGTCGCTTGCAAATATTCCAAACTGCGGCGAATCACCCCCAAATTTCCCAGGGGCCGACTATCACTAAAACCAATCACCCCGGCCTGGGCTAGTTCATAGAGTTCGGTGAGTTTTTCGCCCTTGGCTGCCTGAGTAATCGCGCCCCAAAAGTGCAGTTGGACGGGTGAATTAGGGGGAATCTTGGCCTGGAGTTGAGACAAAACCGCGGCATGATCTAAGACTGGATTCGTCAACGGCAGCAACGCGACGCGACAAAATCCCCCGGCCTGAGCCGCTTGGATCAAGGACTCTAGGGTTTCCCGTTGTTCATACCCCGGTTCACCGCCTTGACTATATAAATCCACCAGGCCTGGGGCCAAAATTAATCCCGCACCCGACTGCCTGGGAATTTCTGCCGCGACTGAAGATAAATCCCGCTCAATTGCCCGAATTTGACCCTGTTCAATCCAAACATCGCCGCAAAAATCCCACTGCTGAGTTGGATCAATAATCCGTACCCCTTGCAGCACATAGGATTCAGGTAAGTCTCTCATCTACAATGCTCCGGCCGCGGTTCGATCCAATACGCCTCCCAAGTGGGTCGTAATATTCATGGCCTGTAGCCGTGGTGTTCCCCCATCAAGAGGATAGTCAATCACGCTCACCGCCCCATTCCCCTGCTTGAACTGCCAAAACTCCTCCGGCCCCAGGCCTGCCACATGACAGAGAATCACCTTATTGATTGCATCATGGGCCACGACTAACCCGACAATTGGTTTGGTGTAATTAGGATTATTTTTAGCCGTCTCGATGATTTGATCCCAGGCCTGGATTGCCCGATCCCAGACTTGCTGGAGATTTTCACCCGCAGGCATTTGTACTTCGTGGGGAACGGTTCGCCAGCGTTCAATTTCGCCCGGATATTCGGCTTCTACTTCTGGTTCAAGTTTTCCTTCCCAGGCCCCGTGGCTAATTTCGGCCAGTTCTGGTTCTAGGCCCAATTCAATCTGGGGATGAAACTGCAAAATCGCTTCGGCCGTGGCTTTGGGACGTAGGAGCGGGCTGGTAATCGCAAACTGCAACGGGACATTTTCGAGAAATTTGGCAACTTTGGCTCCTTGTTCTCGGCCGGTGGCATTGAGCGGCACATCAATTTGACCTTGAAACTTACCCTGACGATTCCAATCGGTTTCCCCGTGGCGCACCAGCAACAGGCGTAAGGTTTTTTCTTTAAAGCGCGGGGTGGGAAAAGGATCGCCGAGATGACTGGTGAGATTAAACCCTTCCAGTTGTGCCGGTTCCCCCCAGTCCCCCGGAAAATTCAAGACGTTAATGGCACAGTTGGCCTGTTGCAGTCGGATATAGCCTTCCAAGCCCATGCCCAAGGCGGTACAAATCAAGGCCCGGTTAATCCCACTGTGACCCACCAATAAAATTGTTTGATCCTGATGCTTGTCTAAGATAAATTGCCAAAAAGCCTGGGCCTGGACAAATAAATCTCGCAATGGATAGACCGTTTTAGTGCCCTCGGGGGTTTCATAGTCCATCCGTAAATCTTGGGGGCTGCTGTGCCAATGCTGGTAGGCTTCCGGGTATTTTTCCTTGACTTCCTCGAACTTCAGCGTTTCCCAGGCCGGCAAGAAAATTTCTTTGAGTAGGTCTGTTTTTTCCGGCGGACTAACTTGTAATTGATAGGAGATTTCCAGAGCGGTTTCATAGGCGCGGCGTAGGGGACTGCTATAGAACTGGTCAAAATTAATTCCCTTCAGGGCCTGGCCGACTTGTTTGGCTCCAGCAATCCCTTTTCCCGTCAAAGTCGAGGCATCCCCGTGCCCCTGCACCCGGCCCTGCACATTAAATGTACTTTCCCCATGCCGGACAATTACTACTTTGGTCGCCAAGCCACTAACCTCCCCGAAGGACAGCCCCCAGGCCATGATTTAATCCCCCGCAATTTTACCCTGATTCCTTAAACTTGGAGCACAACCGTACCACCCCCTGAATCCTCATCTATGGTTGCAATAGGCTGTCTAGTTCGGGCCTAAATTCGTAGGGTCAGGACTCGTGAATCAGTTTGCAATCCGCACGCCCCAGTTTTGTTACTTTTCTTAGGATTTGTTAGATTAAAATTATAAATCTTTAGGATTCTTAATACTTATGAATATTTCGCAACAGTTAGGACGGTGGTCAGTCGCGCTCCTGCAAACTCGGTTTACCCCTAGCTATGGCTCTCAAGCGGGTTGGACTATTTTACGGATCGTGGCGGGCCTGGTGATGATCCACAATGGCCTGGATAAATTGGCTGATATTGAGAGCTTTTCGGCGGCCTATGTAGAAGTGATCGGCTTACCGTTCCCAATTTTCTTTAGCTATGTGGCAGCCTTGACGGAATTGCTTGCGGCCCCATTGTTAGCCCTCGGATTTTTAGCCCGACCAGCGGCCCTGGGATTATTCAGTACGATGCTGGTGGCCATGTATCACCATGTTTTAGTTGCAGGGTTCAGTATTCCCTACTTGGAACTGTCCATGCTCTACGCGGCGGTCTTCCTTTTCTTCCTGCTCAATGGGGCCGGTTTGTTTTCTGTTGACGCGTTTTTGGCTGGGAAGTTCAGTAGCTTTATGGCTGGACAATCTCAGGATGTTCCTCAGGCCGAACCAGTTGCCTTAGCTGAACAAAGCCGGACGATTTAACCCATCTGGGGTATTGAGCACAAAACTGCTTCCATGGCCGACCATAAAATCAAACCCGATCCCAGGCCTGGGGTTTTTAGCCCTTTTCCAACGTTCTGAACAGGATTCATGACTAGGGTTAACTCACCCAGGCCAGCTATTTCAATCTCGATCAGTGGTTAGTTGCTATTCATGGAGAAATTGCAGCGGTTTTGAGCATTCCCGATTTGCCAATGCCTAACTTAGGTTTGGTGAAATACCTGGGCATGATTCTCCCATTGGGGTTAGGAAGCATCAGGAATGTAAGCTCTGTCCATAACTTTGACCACCCATAAACTGGATCAGGATTTTAGTGAAATAACTTAAACGGTGCTAGAGCTTTTAATAACAGAGGTGTTAGGGACTCAGCCAGTTCAGCATCATCCTCAAAAGTCAGGCGTTGACTACTGGGTAAGTCCACCGGAAACTGGCCGGGCCATTGGGGGCGTTCCATCTGCGCTAGGAGAATTTGTTCTTGGCGTTTACAGTGCAAGGCATACCCGACCTCTACGGAGACTTTCGGGCTGGGAATTAGAACTGGAGGTTGAGTATCTAAATAACTAATTGGGCTAACATCGGCAATAAAAACTAGACTGCGGCGGAGTTTCCCAGCCAATGTACTTTGTAACCGGATTGGGCCATCACTGAGCCGATGGGATTCAACTAGGGTGAGTTCTAAGCGTGATTGGGGGTTAAATTCCGTCAACCAGGCCTGGATGGCCCAGCGGAGTTGATCACTAGAATCACTAAATTCAGTTTGGGAACAGAAAAAAATCGTTGGCTCTAAGTGGGCGAAGGTGTCCTGTTTAACAAAGTAGATTTCATGACTAATCAGGTCAATGTTGGCAATTAGATAGCTACCACTCCCTTCAATATAAAATTCCACAGTTTCCCCTTGCAGGTAGCGTTGAAACCAGAGGGATTCCTTAACCTCCGCTGCATCATCGAGGAAATCTGCCCGCAATGCTGTTTTTAAGAGGCTATTTTTACTCAGGCGTAAATCATGGGGGCGTTGTTCAATGGTTTCTAAGGGTTCATATTCCGCTAAATACCAGGCCCGTAAAGCAATAATTGCCATCCCATCTAATTCCCAAACCTTGCCCCTAGATTAGCATTTGCCCTTCCAGCTTGGGTGCATCACTGGCTCCAGATCTGCAAGGCCCGAGACTCCCCTGGTTAATCCCCGAGAAATCCCCGGCCTGAGATGGCAATTTACCTAGTCAATTTAGGCATTAGGCCTTGTCTAACTGCGCTTCTGTTGCCGCAATACTGAGCAGAGTTTTGAGGACAGAATCCGGGTTTAAGCTGATGGAGTCAATCCCCTGTTCCACTAAGAATTGCGCAAACTCCGGATAGTCACTCGGGGCCTGGCCACAGATGCCAATTTTGCGGTGATGTTTCTTGGCAGTTTGAATGGCCTGGGCCACCATCCGTAGGACAGCCTCATTGCGCTCATCAAACAGGTGGGCAACTAACCCGGAATCCCGATCTAAGCCCAAGGTCAACTGGGTTAAATCATTAGAACCAATCGAAAAGCCGTCAAACACTTGGGCAAACTGATCCGCCAAGATCACATTGCTGGGCAACTCGCACATGACATAGACTTCCAGGCCATTTTCACCCCGCTGTAGCCCGTGTTTGGCCATCTCCTCTAAAACCCGTTGTCCCTCGGCTGGTGTCCGACAGAAGGGAATCATCAGAATCACATTGGTTAAGCCCATTTCCTCCCGGACTCGTTTCATGGCCTGGCATTCGAGGGCAAACCCCGCCGCATACTGGGGATCGTAATAACGCGACGCCCCCCGCCAACCAATCATTGGGTTTTCTTCTTTGGGTTCAAACTGCTGCCCGCCGAGTAAGTTGGCATATTCATTACTCTTGAAGTCAGACATCCGCACGACAACAGGTTTGGGGTAAAAGGCCGCCGCAATCGTGCCAATGCCGTGAGCTAACTTATCGACAAAGAACTCGGATTTTTGCGGATATTGGGCCGTGAGTTCGGCAATTTCGGCTTTCACCTCGTAGTTTTCCAGGTCGTCAAAGTGGATCAGGGCTAGGGGGTGGGCTTTGATGTGATTGGCAATGATAAATTCTAACCGAGCTAACCCCACCCCATCATTGGGAATCGCAGCTAACCCAAAGGCTTCTTCCGGGTTGCCCACATTCATCAGGATTTGAGTGCGGGTGCGGGGGAGATTTTCTAAAGCCACCTCATCCACGCCAAAGTTCAACAGGCCCCCATAGACTTTACCCACTTCCCCTTCCGCACAGGAGACAGTGACATCTTGGCCAGTTTTTAAGACTGCTGTAGCATTTTCACAGCCAACCACTGCTGGAATTCCCATTTCCCGAGCAATAATCGCGCTATGGCAGGTTCGCCCCCCTTGATTGGTGACAATGGCACTGGCTTTTTTCATAATCGGTTCCCAATCCGGGTCGGTGCGGTTAGTAATTAACACTTCCCCGGCCTGGAATTGGTTGATCTGGTGGACATCCATAATCACCCGCGCTTGCCCTTGGCCGATCATTTCCCCCACAGCCCGCCCTTGCACCAGAACATTACCCGTTTCTTGGAGTTTGTAAGACCGCAGCACATTGGTCGCCTTTTGGGATTGGACGGTTTCCGGCCGGGCCTGGACAATGAATAACTGCCCCGTAATCCCATCCTTGGCCCATTCAATGTCCATGGGCGTGTAGGTGCCCCGCAGTTGGGAATAGTGATCCTCAATGGCACAGGCCCAGTGTCCGAGTTGGAGAATTTCATCGTCCGTTAAGGCAAATTGGGCGCGAGCTTCGGGACAAACCGAGACATTTTTCGTCAGCTTGGAACCCCCTTGGTCATAGATCATTTTGATTTCTTTGCTGCCGAGGCGTTTTTCTAAGATCGGCCGATAGCCCGTTTTCAGGGTGGGTTTGAAAACCAGATATTCATCCGGGTTGACAGCCCCTTGGACAACATTTTCCCCTAACCCATAGGCAGCCGTAATCAAGGCCGCATCCTTAAAGCCCGTTTCAGTATCAATGGAGAACATCACCCCCGAGCAGGCCAAATCCGAGCGCACCATTTTTTGCACCCCGACTGATAAGGCCACATCCAGATGATCAAAGCCTTTAATTTGTCGATAGGAAATGGCCCGATCCGTAAAAATCGAAGCAAAACAACAGTGGCAAGCCTTCAATACCCCAGAAATCCCATGCACATTCAGATAGGTTTCCTGCTGGCCGGCAAAACTGGCATCGGGCAAATCTTCGGCGGTGGCGCTGGAACGAACTGCCACATCTGTCTCGGGCCCATAGTGTTGACACATTTCCCCATAGGCCTGGGTAATGGCTGCTTGCAGAGATTCAGGGAAGGGGGTTTCAAGAATTAAGGATCGGAGTTCTTGGCCGATTTGTCGCAGTTGGGGGACATTTTCTACATCTAAAGGGGATAAAAGGGCGCGCAGTTTCGGTTCCAGGCCTCCCTCCAGAATAAAAGTACGATAAGCATGAGCAGTAGTTGCAAAGCCATCGGGAACATTAATCCCTTTCGGTGTGAGTTGTTGCAGCATTTCCCCTAATGACGCATTTTTGCCGCCAACAATGGGTAAATCAGCCAAGCTAAGACGGTTTAGGGGGAGTACCAGGGCCTGGGATGGATCGCTGAGAAACTTTTGTGCTTGGGCAGGAGTAGCAAACATATTTCTCTCCTCGTGTCGCGATTCAATAAGAGTCCGGAGTAAGGCTATATCTATACCTATCTTCCACTTGGCATACTGGCTCAATCGAGATTTTTCTTAACTCTTTATCTTTGGATTAGCAAAACGTCATAAAAATAATCGCAATCCTGACCTAAACGGTGCTGTTTTTCTTTGAACTGGCCTGGATATTGTTGAGTAGGGCGGCTGTTGTTAAGAGTTTGAGAATTTTCCCAATAATGCCCCCATCTTCCCAGGCCCTAACACATCAGGATTCTCTAACCACTGTAGTAATAACTACTTGGTCTTACTTCCCAACCTACCCATGGCCGAATTAACCAAGCAAGCTCAAAGAAAAGATTCCAGGATAACAAGAAAGCAAATTATGTTTTGCTCCGACAATCAGACGACTAACGACCAAGATAAGCGGCGGTAGATAACCTCTGCATCCACATTGGGATCTCTCAACCATCCGCTTCATCGACTTGTTATACTGCTGGTACTGACCTGAATTTTGGACGACTTTCTAGATAATGAGCGGGTCAGCAGTTGTTGAATGACTCGAAACAGAATCGATGGCTGAAGTAATGCACCAGATGACTGAACCATGTGAAAAACATTAAACAATACCAAGGTTACTTGAGGTTCTTTGGTCGTTAACTGAATGAGTCGATCCATATACCAGCCGATCGCTTTTTCTGGCAGACTTGGGGGCTGGGTCAACCCTTTCACACTGGGATATTTCGCATCTTGGCTGGTCGCTGCAATCCACGGTGTTACATTAACCCTGGCAAGCTCTTTTTGAAAACGGCTTGGTAGCTCGGTTAAAGCGGTTTCTTGCAAACATTGTTGCAACAATACAGCCCCTAATGCTGCTACCGTCATGCCTTGTCCATAAATCGGTGTGAATGAGCAGACAGAATCTCCTAACGCAATAAATCCCTGCGGTTGGCGGCTGAGACGTTCATAGTGGCGTAATCGATTTCCGGGTGGATGATAAATGCCGATCGCAGTTGCAGGCTTTGCATCTTTGACTGCATTGTAAATGTGTGGACTCGGCAGATTTCTCAAAGCCTCTAGGAATTCAGCTTCATTTGTAGAAGGTCGATTAGGAGCCGTCCCACAGACTCCGACAATCCAACGGTTATTTTCAATCGGATAAAGCACTCCCATTGAAGTTCGTTTTGGGGGATCTGCTTGAATGTACACACCTTTCCAGTCTTCTTGAAAATCAGCAGGGATTTCATAGAGGCGACTGGCATAGCCCATCGAAGTTGTGATGACTGTTTCTTCAGGGGCATCATAGCCGATCGCTTTTAACCATTTGGGCGCTTGAGAACTATAGCCGCTCGCATCAATCACCAAATCTGCGGAAAGCTCTTCTTGCTGTACCTGCTCGGAATGCTCACCTTCTCGACGACGCACGATCGCACCTGTTACAGCAGTTTTGTCTGAGTTGGTCAGTAAGCCTGTGACATAGCTCGCTTCAAGAATTTGAATGTTGCTGAACTCCGACAGACGACGATGAATCAGCCAATCTAGAATGTATCGACTGAAAGACAATGCCTTAAACCCAGATGGGAAACGGGCTGTCCATCCAAACGGATTCATCCATTCTACGTCTGCTCCCATATCCAATACGGCTGCACCCGCATCGATCAGGTCTGATTCTAGCCCAGGAAAAAGGTCTTCCATGATCTGACGACCACGAGTCAGCAAGATGTGAAGCTGTGTACATTGAGGTAAGCCTTTGCGAGGTGCAGGTGCTTCGGTCGGAAAGCGATCGCGCTCCAAAATCGTGACCTGCTCAAAATAGCCTGAAAGAATTCGCGTAGTTAGCAATCCTGCCATGCTGCCACCAACCACAACGGCATGACGACCCAGAGTCGAAGAAGCTTGCACCATATCGCCTCAATTTTATGAATTAAAAATTTCATTCATAATTATGCTAGCAGCAGAAATCGATTGTCAACTGTGAATTAACTTTTTAGTTCATTGATTTGAGCAGCTATGATGGAAGCTGGAAAACGCTGCTAAGGTTCTACTGTGGTCAATCAATCAACTCAAAAATCGGGTCGCGCTGTGCGAGATGCAGAAAAGACGAAGCAGCAAATTTTAGACGCGGCTGAAATTGAATTTGCCAAGCATGGTCTGAAAGGTGCAAGAACAGACAAAATTGCTAAAGCTGCTGGTGTCGCTTCGCGCATGATTTATTACTACTTCGAGAGCAAAGAAGGGCTGTATCAAACCGTTCTCCAACGTCCGGCAACAGAGATTCAAGATGCGATCGCCCAAATTGATTTTGCAATCTCATCGCCAGATCAAGCTTTAGCAGCCGTGATTCGAGCCGCAATCGCTTATGAGACCAAACATCGCCACCGTGGAATGCTGCTGTTTCAGGAAGCGAGTCAGAATCAAGGAAAATACTTTATTCAAACCAACTGGCAGCGAGCGATCGACCTACTTACTGGACTATTAGAACAAGGAATAAAAGCTGGAATTTTCCGACCACTTGATCCTTATATGACCACGCTCAATATCATTGGGGTATGCGTTTTTTATGGTAATGCTCATGAAAATCTCAAGCATTTAACTCCAAATCAAGATTTGTTGAGTGCAGAAATGATTGAACAGTATACGCAAGCTGCGATCGATTTGATCCTAAAGGGCGTTCAAAACACAAGCACCCACCAATAATTTTCAAACTACTGCCAGCACCTGTAACCGAAGCAGTATAACGACCCCGTTCACCCGCCGCTAGTATGCTCTCGGACTCAACCAACCAACTTGATACGGTCGGTGTTCAACGGGATTGTTAGACCACTGCATTTAGAGCAGGTAGCCAGGGAATATCTGTAACGCCTGGTTCATAACCAAGTTGTTTGATCAGTGTTGTGATCTGTCCTCGATGATGAGTTTGATGATTGAACATATGTGTCACTAAAATCGAGGCCGATAGCACACGGCGTTTTCCGTCTACATTGCTTGTGTACTCAAATGGTTGTCTGAGCCACACCGGGTCAAGCTTCATAGACCATTCTAAAATTTGCTGATCCATCTTCTCTCGCTCTACTCTTAGCTCTTCAAAATCCGCATATAGCTCCTGCCCGATCGCTGCGACTGAGAATGGGTTGTTGGTAAAACGTCCCATCCATGCCTTATCGCCATAGAGTAAGTGATTCAATGTTCCATGAATAGACTTAAAGAAAGCACCAAGATCTTGTTTACGTTTTTCGTCAGGGATTATTGAACAAACCGAATACAGACTCTGGTTCATCCAGCAATTGTACTCAGCCATTAGTGGGTAGTAGCTATCGTCATACATACTCATCAACTTCTAATCATTGAGGTTGAACTGACTCAAATTATGCAAATGTATCTTGCGATTGCATCTCACAACGATCTTTCGATTATACCTCAACTGAGAACTCACCCTTAACTTGAGCATCGCAACCCATGGGTAATCTCTCGCTACATACTTATAGAAGAATTGCGGTCTAACTAGGTATTAGGCTGAAAGATTACACCTAAAGGGATGATTAAGGTGTTTAGGCTGAATGTCAAGCCTTTACCTAAGAAACCTATAAGGAGGAAAATACAGAAAGCTTCTGCCTAATTAATTTTTTTACCATATAGAAACTCATAAATATTATGGTTTATAAATAAATCACCATTAATTTCAAGTTATGCAAGCTGAGCCTTCTCCTAAAAAACTGCAATGTGAGGATCAGCAGCCTGTTTAGAAGAGAAAGTATTGCTAGGCCATGGGTAAGACGGTTGCAGGTTTACAGGTGAGAATCTTCCCAATAATACCCCCATCCGCCCAGGCCCTAACGCATCAGGATTCTCTGACCACTGTAGTAATGACTACTTGGCATCACGTCCCAACCCACCCTTGTCCGAATCAACCAAGTAAGCCCAAAGAAAAGATTCAAAGGATAATAGACAGCAAATCACAAGTTCTACTCCGAGAATCAGATAACTAATAATTTTGCTCAACAGATGCAGATAACCTTTGTAGCAAAAACTAAGATTTTGAGGCGTTCCAGTGTAGCGAAGTTTTTAGCTGTTATCAACATAACGATCAACTATATCCCATGTCTTTAAGAAAAGATTTTCTCTATCTTCTGAGGTCATGGATGCAACATCGCCGTGTCGTACAGGTTCGGCTGCTTTCTCTATAGATCGAATTGATTCTTCGTCGCACTGAGCAATTTCTCTTAGCTTTTCCCATTGCACTGATTTATTTTTTGGGTTGAGGTTGAATTTCAGAATGCAGTGTTGACGCAATGATTCAATTGCTCGGTAACAGTAGAAGCCAGTATCATCAGGATTTTTCATAGCTGATATTAGATCATTAAAACATCTATTTAATAAAATACCTTCTGTACCTGTTCTTTTTTGTCGGATTAAGTTAATTCTTGTATCAAGGTCAATAGCTTTGTTACGCTCTGCGATACATGGAATATCAATTCCAAAAACATTACAGCATATTCCTCGCTAAGTTGGTACACTTTTTCTGAAGCTGTGTCAAAGCG